>JAGYHM010000040.1 GCA_018457305.1 Fusobacterium sp.
CCATATTTATCTTGTGATTTATATTTAATCCATTCTGATTGATACTTAACTACTTCATCATAATTTCTAATACACTTTAACGATCTTGGATAAGTTCCAAGAAGTCTTTTAACATCTTTCTTTCTTTGCTCTATTGTTTCTTTTGGTTCAAGCTTGTAAGGAAGGCCATGTAAATATGCTCCCCCTGTAAATCTAATTGCAATTTCTGCTTCTCCAACAATTTCAACTTTATTTTTTTCCTTTTTTTCTTTTTTCTCATCAGCATTTTCATCGGTATTTTTTTTCTTATTATCATGACTTACATACTTCATATAAGGTCTAACAATAGAAACTAAAAAATACCCATTCGGAGTTTTAAATCCATTTTTACTTTTTCTTCCAGTTGTAACATTTGAAATCATTTTTACAACATAGTTATTTTCATCATCTAATTCAAAAGTTATTTCATTTTGATCTCTTTCACTTACATAGATAAACTTTTTAATTTTATCTTCTATGTCCGTATCTTTTATATAGTATCTTAACTTTTTAGGATAGTATAATTTTTCCTCATAGTAAGGAGAAGTTATTATGTAATACTTTGAAGTTTCTCCTATAATTTTCATTAAAGTCCCATCAGGTAAATTATAATGTTTTTTTCTTGCTTCATCAGTGAAAACAGTTACACTCTGATTTGCATAATTTCCTTTTGAATCTACTTTTGCATCTTCCGAATCATCTAATGGTTTATATTTTTTTAAGACTTTTATTCCTTTATTTATTGGTTTTTTTACTGATTTTTTAACTTTTACTTTATTCTTTTCTAATATTTCTTTTTTAGTTTCTTCTATTATTTTTTGTTTTATTTCCTCAATATTTTCTGCTGTAACTTTTTGTTTAACTCCATTTATAATTATTTCTTCTGGTGTCTCTTGGATAATTCCAGCCACATCTTCTTTTGATTTTTCTTTCTCTTTTACTTCTTCTTCAATTTTTTCTATATTATCTGCAACAAATTTATTTAATTTTTCTATACTAGTTATTGCACTTTCATAATCATAATTTCTTCTGCTAACTAGTTTTGAGTGAATATAACCATTTTTTCCATTATTTAAAACCACTTTATACCAAACTTCTTTTTTGTTATTTTGGACTGCTTCTAAAAGTTCCAATCTTTGATACATAATAGCTTTACCAATTATTTTAGATTTAGTTGTAGGAAGTTGTCTTATATTTCCATTTTTTCTCATAAAAATATAATTATCAAAAGTTCTATTAAACTCTTCCAAACCAATATTAAATTTTAAATTATCTTTTTGAATATTTTTATATTCAGTTATAACTTGAAATTTAGGTTTACTTTTTTTTGCTTTTTTATTATTTTTTTTAGATTTAGTTTTATTAGAAGCTTCCTTCTTAACTTTTACTTGCTCTGTATTTCCTAAATCTTTTTTTAGAGCTACTTCATCTCCATAGCTCACAACACTCATCACTAACATCATCAATAAAATAATTTTTTTCATAATTTTTCCCCTTATATTTTTTAACTTGACTAATTATATTATATTAAATAATATAAGATATTTTTAATCTTGTCAAATTTTATACTATAAAAAAAATCATACTGAAAAATCAGTATGATTTTTTCCCAATATTTTTTAGAATGCTGTTACAACTGCACCTTTATATTTTTCTTGAATAAATTTTTTCACTTTTTCACTTTTTAAATTTTTAATCAACTTTTTCAAATCTTCATTATTTTCATTTCCATTTTTAACAACCAAAATATTTGCATAAGGTGATTCTTCTCCTTCAATTAACAAAGCATCTTTTGTTGGATTAAATTCTGCTTCTAGTGCATAATTACTATTTATAACTGCAGCTGCAACATCAGGTAAAATTCTTGGAAGTTGTGCTGCTTCAACTGCTTTAAATTTTAATTTTTTAGGATTTTTTTCTATATCAAATTCTGTAGCATATAAATTACTTGGATCATTTAAAGTTATTACTCCATTGTTATGTAATAAAATCAATGCTCTTCCTCCATTTGATGGATCATTTGGAATTGCAATTATATCTCTCTTTTTCAAATTTTCTATTCCTTTTATTTTTTTAGAGTATAAACCTAAAGGTTCAACATGAATTTTTGCAACAGATTTTAAATCTAACTTTCTTTCTTCTGCAAATTTATCTAAATATGGTTTGTGTTGAAAGAAATTCACATCAATTTCTCCATCTGCTAAAGCTAAATTTGGAGTTACATAATCTGACATTTCTATAACTTTTAAATCTACACCATCTTTTTTCAAATCTTCCTTTACTAAATTTAAAATTTCACTATGAGGT
This sequence comes from Fusobacterium sp., assembly GCA_018457305.1. Next base: position 2,326 of record JAGYHM010000040.1, read on the forward strand.
ACAGGACTTGCTCCCACTTTTAATGTTCCTGCAAATGCTCCCAAAGATAAAACTAAAAACGCTCCTACTCCTACCAATTTTTTTAAATTATTTTTCATTTTTCTTCCTCCTATTTTTTATTTGGGCTCACAGCGGGCTAACGCCCTGCTCGCCAGTATACGACGGCGTGCCGTCGCCTCACACTAAAAATTATTTGATTCTTTCTTATTTTCCAATTTTTTTCTGTCTTCTGTTTGCAATATAATTTCCACTCATTTGTATAATTTGTACAAGAATTATAATAACTATTATTGAATATATCATTATATCTAATTTAAATCTTAAATAACCATATCTAATTGCTAAGTCTCCAAGTCCACCTGCTCCTATTGTTCCTGCCATTGCAGAATAGCCAATCAAACTTATAATTGTTACTGTTATTCCGTGTACTAAACTAGAAAAACATTCTGGTAACATCACCTTAAAAATAATAGTTAAGTTATTTGCTCCCATACTTTGACTTGCTTCTATAAGTCCTCCATCTATTTCTAAAAGTGCTCCCTCAACTATTCTAGCAACAAAGGGTGCAGCTCCTATTGACAGAGGTACTATGGCAGCCGTTGCTCCAATACTTGTTCCAACAACCACTCTTGATAATGGAAATAAAATTATCATAAGAATTATAAATGGAAAAGACCTCAACATATTTATAATAATCTGTAAAATTGAATTAAATTTTTTCATTTCATAAATATTATTTTCTTTTGTAATTACTAATAAAATTCCTATTGGAAAGCCAAGTAATAAAGAAAAAACTGTTGAAAAGAATGCCATATATAATGTTTCTAATGTTGCAGTGAATAGCATATCAAATACCATCATATATCACCTCCACCAAAACATTTCCTTCTTTTATTAAATCTATTGCTTTTTTTTGTGCATCTATACTACCCGAAAGTTCTAAAAATAAATGTCCCATTTTCATTGTAGATAATTTATCAACTGCTCCTCCAAGAATATTAACATCTATTCCATACTCTTTTATCATTTTAGAAATTATTGGTTCTCCTGCCATATTTCCTAAAAATTTAACATTTATTATATATCTTCCCTTATTTTTAAAATATTCAAATTCAACTTCATCTTGAATACTTGAAACAAGTTCTTTAGTAATTTTATTTTGAGGATTAGCAAAAATTTTATGAATTTCTCCGCTCTCAACAATTTTTCCTTCTGACATTATAGCAACTTTATTACAAATTTCTTTTACAACTTCCATTTGATGAGTTATCATAACAACCGTTAAAGAAAATTTCTTTTGAATTTCCCTAAGTAAATCTAAAATTGATTTTGTAGTTTTAGGATCAAGTGCAGATGTTGCTTCATCAGAGAGTAAAATATCTGGATTATTTGCCAAAGCTCTTGCAATAGAAACTCTTTGTTTTTGTCCTCCACTTAATTGACTCGGATAATATTTTGCTTTTTCTTCTAGGCCAACTATTTCAAGTAAATCTTTTACTCTTTTTTTAATATCTTTTTTATTCCAATTTGCAATTTCTAAGGCAAAGGCTACATTTTCTTCAACAGTTTTTGAAGATAAGAGATTAAAATGTTGAAAAATTATTCCTATTTTTTTTCTTCTTTCTAAAAGTTGACTTTTAGATAAAGTTAAAATATTTTCTCCATTTATTTTTATACTTCCACTAGTTGTTTCTTCTAATCTATTTATAAGTCTTATCAAAGAAGATTTCCCTGCTCCACTCAAACCTATAATTCCAAAAATATCTCCTTTTTCTATTTTTAAATTCACATCTTTGACTGCATGAAATCCATTTGAATAAATTTTATTAACATTTTCTAAAACAATAATTTTTATCACCCCACTTATTTGCTTAATTCAAAAATCTAAATTTAAAATTTTTCTCCTTTATTTATAAAAAAATATTTTAATTTATTTTCTTATTTATAAAAAAACTCCATACTTTTAAGTATGGAGATTGTACACTTTTTTATCTCCATCTAAATCGGAATTAGCACCACATCTTTTTAGATAGGTTGCTGAAACTTCATCGGGCCGTTCCCTTGGTTTCTCTTGATGGTTACTTAATTTATAATTTAAATTTTTATTAGTATACTCTATTTTTTTTAATCTGTCAAATTTTTTATTATTTTTTGTTCATATTTTTTGAACAATTAAAAAAATCGTGCTGATTAAATATTAAATTTTTTTATAAAGTTTCTATAAAGTTTTTAAGTTCTTTTTTTATTTCATCTGCCGTAGCTAATTCCATAACTTTATCTACAAGTTTTTCACATTCTTTTGAATCAAGTTTTGAAATTATATTTTTAAATTTTGGAATAGATATTCCAGACATCGAAAAGGCATCAAGTCCCATACCTAAAAGTAAAGGCACTGCATTTTCATCTCCTGCAAACTCTCCACACATAGAAATTTTTATATTTTCTGAATGTGCTCCATCAATTGCTAATTTTATTGCTTGTAAAACTGCTGGATTATAACTATCGTATAAGTCTGCAATTTTTTCATTTCCTCTATCAACTGCAAGTGTATATTGAGTTAAATCATTTGTTCCTATTGAAAAGAAATCACATTCTCTTGCAAAATATTTTGCTCTCATTGCAACTGCAGGAGTTTCCAACATAATTCCAAGCATAATTTCTTCATCAAAGTCTATATTTTTTCCCCTCAATTCTTCTTTACATTCTTCAAGAATTTTTTTTGCTTTTCTAACTTCATTTATATCCATTATCATAGGTAGCATAATTTTAATTTTTCCAAATTTTGAAGCTCTTAATAATGCTTTAAATTGTGTTCTTAAAATTTCGTCTTTTTCTAAACAAATTCTTATTGCTCTCCAACCTAAAAATGGATTTTCTTCTTTTGGTAATTCCATATAAGGTAAAGATTTATCTCCCCCTATATCCATAGTACGAATAGTTACAGGATTATTCCCCATTGCAAGAGCAACTTCTTTATATGCTTCAAATTGTTCATCTTCTCTTGGGAATGAAGTCTTATCCATAAATAAAAATTCTGTTCTGTAAAGTCCTATTCCAAATCCACCATTATTTAAAATTCCATCTACATCTTTTGGTGAACCAATATTTCCCCAAACATCAACTTCTTTTCTATCTTTAGATATTGCTTCCTTATCTTTTAAAGTTTTTAATTCTTCTTTTTCTTTCAAAAAGTTTTCTCTTTTTATTTTATATTCTTCTAAAAGTTCTTGCTCTGGCTCTAAAATTATTTTTCCTTCAAGTGCATCAACTATAATTATTTGATTATTTTTACTTTCAATTAAAATATTTTTTGTTCCAACTAGAGCAGGTAATTCTAAAGACCTAGCCATAATTGCAGAGTGAGCAGTCTTTCCTCCAATTTCTGTAACAAAAGAATAAACATTTTCTAAATTTATTTGAGCAGTATCTGAAGGAGTAAGTTCTCTTGCAACAATTACTGTTCCTTCTTCTAATTTAGATAAATCTGGAATTTGAACTTTTGCTATTCCATAAATCCATCTTCTACCTATATCTTTTAAATCTGTTGCTCTTTCTTTAAAATAAGCATCTTCTAAATTTGCAAGCATTGCAGAATATTCATTTATTGCTTCATTAACTGCAAATTCTGCTGTTACATTATTAGAATTAATTTTATCATTTATTTCATCTAATAATTCTTCATCTTCTAAAAGAGTTATATGTCCATCAAAAATATCTGCCTTGTCTTTTCCTAATTTTTTTAAAGTTTCTTCTTTAATTATTTCTAATTGTTTTTTTGCTACTTCTCTTCCTGCTAAAACTCTTTTTTCCTCTTCTGAAATAGATAAAACACTTTTTTCAACAATATCAATTTTTATTTCTTCATATAAAAAAACTTTTCCTATCGCTATCCCAGGAGATGCAACTATACCTTTCAATATTTTCATTCTTACACCTTTTCCTTTCTATATTTTATAAAACTTTATTTTATAAAATTTTTTTCAAAAAATAAAAGAGGAATATCTTTAAATTATACTCCCCTTAATTTTAATCTTTTTTAATTAGTCTTTTAAATTTTCAAGAAGAGATGCTAACTTCTCAATTGCTTCGTTTTCATCTTCACCATCAGCATTAACAGTTACTTTACTACCTTTTTTTATTCCTAAAGAAAGTAATTTTAAAAGTGATGTTCCACTTACTTTTGCTCCTGCTTCATTTTCTAAAGTTATTTTTGACGAAAAAGTTTTTGCCAAACTTACAAATTCATTTCCAGGTCTTGTGTGTAATCCTGTTTCATTAGTTATTTCCACTATTTTACTTTTCATAATTTAATCCCTCCATAACTATTTTCTTATATATTATAATAATTTATTGCAATATCTATACCATTTTAGATTAACATTTTTTTTATTATTTTGTCAAATTTATTTATGATAAAAAAACTAACATTTAATGGTAACTAATATCTCTTTTATTTAACTTAATTTTGAAAATTCTTCTGCAATAAGTTTTGAAATTTTTTCAACTAGTTCATCTTTGTGAACTTCAAAAACCTCTCCAGTTTTTCTAATTTTTAATTCAACAATATTTTCTTCTGCTTTTTTTCCAGCAACAACTTTAAATGGAAACCCGATTAAATCTGCATCTTTAAATTTGAAACCTGCTCTTTCATCTCTATCATCAAGCATAGCATCAATATTATTTTCATTTAATAAATTATAAATTTCTTCTGCAAGTTTCATTTGACTTTCATTTTTAATATTTGGTGGAATAACATCTACTAAATAAGGTGCAATAGAAATTGGCCAAACAATTCCATTTTCATCAAAATTTTGTTCAATGGCTGCAGCTAAAGTTCTTGAAACTCCTATTCCATAACAACCCATAAAAATTGTTTGAGTTGCTCCTTTTTCATCAAGATAAGTTGCATTTAAGGCTTCAGAATATTTTTTTCCTAATTTAAAAATATGTCCACATTCTATTCCTCTTGCACTGTGTAAAGTTCCCTCAGATTTTGCACATTTTTCTCCAGCTCTTGCCATTCTAATATCTGCAATAATATCTGCTTTATAGTCTCTACCATAGTTTAGATTTGCATAATGATAATCTATTTTATTTGCTCCTGAAACATGATTTGATAATTCAATTATAGAAGGGTCTGCTAATAATTTTATTTTTTTATTTTCTAAATTATATGCTCCGATAAATCCTTTAACTAAACCTAAATTTTTAATTTCTTCATCTTCTAACATTGCAACTGCAACTGCATTTATAGCATTTTTTAATTTAACTTCGTTTACTTCAAAATCTCCTCTTATCAATGCCATATAGATTTCATCTGTTCCTAAATCTTTATATAATAATGATTTTACAGTTTTTGCTTTAGGAATATTTAAAAATTTTGCTAAATCTTCTATGCTTGTTATATTGGGAGTGCTTACTAATTCAATTGCTTTTTCTTCTTCTTTAGGTAAATTTTCTAGTTTACTTACAGCAGTTTCAACATTGGCTGCATAAGAACAACCATCAGAATAGATTATTTCATCTTCTCCAGATTCTGCTAGAACATGAAATTCTTGTGAACCACTTCCACCTATTGCCCCTGAATCTGCTTCAACAGGTCTGAATTTTAATCCACATCTAGTAAATACTTTTGAATAAGCATTTTTCATATTTTCAAATTCTTCATCTAAAGATTCTTGTGAAGCATGAAAAGAATAAGCATCTTTCATCAAAAATTCACGGCCTCTCATAAGTCCAAATCTAGGTCTTCTTTCATCTCTAAATTTAGTTTGAATTTGATATAAATTAAATGGAAGCGATTTATAAGAAGAAATATCATTTCTAATAATATCTGTTATTACCTCTTCGTGAGTAGGTCCTAAAACAAATTCTCTATCATGTCTATCTTTTAATCTAACCATTTCTGCACCCATAGTATCCCATCTTCCACTTTCTTGCCAAAGTTCAGCTGGTTGTAATACAGGCATTAAAATTTCTTGTGCTCCTGCTCTGTTCATTTCTTCACGAACAATATTTTCAATTTTTTTCAAGGCTTTATTTCCAAGTGGTAAAAAAGAATAAATTCCACTTGCTAATTTTTTTATCATACCTGCTCTAAGCATCAATTGATGGCTAATAATTTCTGCTTCTTTAGGTGTTTCTTTTAATGTTTTTATATAGGCTTTACTAAATTTCATTTTTCCTCCCTAAACTAATTTTTTTCAGATAATTTTATCATATTTATTATAAATTTTCTACTTTGTAATTATAAATTCTTTAAGAGAGGGCGACCTGCGTCCTTCGGACTGGTCGCCTCCCTCTGTGAGGCTTGGGGCCTCGCCCCAAACCCCCAGATAAAAATTTAAAAAAAATAAGTTCTCTAAGAGCCTTTAAAATTTCTCAGTAAAAACTTGTAATAAATTTTAGAAAAAACTTTCGTGTTTGAGCGTAGCGAGTTTGCAAGTTTTTTTTAACGAATTAGAGTTTTTTCAGTCAAAGAAATTTTGGGCTCATAAGGGCTTTTTGTTTACTTTTTTGCCCGTAAAAAAGTAAAATAAATCTTATTCTATAATTCTACTAAAAGCCAAATCCACAACTCTTAATCCATCAACTGCTGCACTCATAATTCCACCTGCATAACCTGCTCCCTCACCAATAGGATATAAACCTCTAATTGAAATTGACTCTCCTTTTATATCTCTTAAAATTTTTACTGGTGCAGATGTTCTTGTTTCAGTTCCAATTAAATTAACATTTTTATTTATAAAAATTCCAGAATTTTTTTGCCAATTTTCAAAAGCAATATGTAAATTTCTTGTTATATAATCTGGAAAAAATTTATTCATATTATAAGATTCTAATTCCATTTGATAACTGCTTTCAATTTTATTTTTTGTAGTTTTATCTTTCATGAAATCTAAAACATTTTGATAAATTGCTCCATAATTTCCTACAATTTCATAAGTTTTTTTCTCTAATTTCTCTTGTAAATTCATTCCAGAAAAAATTTGTTCTCCAAAATCCTTTTCAGAAACTCCAACTACAATAGCAGAATTTGAAAATTTCCCATTTCTTGTTGAATAACTCATTCCATTTACCAAAGATGCTCCTATTTCTGAGGAAGCATTTACAATTTCTCCCCCGGGACACATACAAAACGAAAAAGTTCCACGATTTTCTTTTTTATTATTAAAAGCCATATTATAAGTTGCCGCTTCTAAAAGCGGATGAGTGTGGCAAGCTCCATATTGCATTTTATCTATATCTTTTCTTAAATGCTCAATTCTCACTCCAATAGCAAAGGGTTTATTTTCAATAGCCACTCCTCTCGAATGAAGCATTCTATAAGTATCTCTTGAAGAATGTCCTATTGCAAAAATTACATTTTTTATTTCATAATTAAAAATTTTATTACCTTGAGTATTTTCTACAATTAAAGAATTTATCTCATTATTTTTTACTTTTATATCTTTAACAAGAGAATTAAAATAAAATTTTCCACCCAAAGATTTTATTTTTTCTCTCAAATTTTTTACAACTATTCTCAAAACATCAGTTCCAATATGTGGTTTATAATTCCATAAAATTTCTTGCTGTGCTCCACAATCAACAAGCTCCTCAAAAACTTTTTCTATATACTCACTTTTAATTCTCGTATTTAGTTTCCCATCTGAATAAGTTCCAGCTCCTCCTTCTCCAAATTGAATATTTGAATTTGGATTAAGTTTTGAATTTTTTATAAAATCAGCAGTCGTTTTATTTCTTTTTTCAACTTCTTCTCCTCTTTCAAAAACTATTGGAGTATAACCAAGTTCTGCAAGTCTAAGTGCTGAAAAAAGTCCTGCTGGCCCTGTCCCAACAACTGCTATTTCGGTTTTTTTAGGCAAAATATTTTCCCTCTTTTTATAAGTATTCTCTTTGGCTAAACTAAGTTTTGTGTAATGCTCTAAATTTATTTCCTCTTTTAATTCTATTTCAAGTGCATAAATAAATTTTATTTCTCGTCTATTTCTGCTATCAATAGATTTTTTTAAATATTTTAAATTTTTTATATTTTCTTTTCTTATTCCATTTAATTCTAAATTTTTAAAAATTTCTTCATCTTGATTTTTATCAATGGGAATAATTATATTTTTTAAATTAACTTTCATATTGCTCCTTCTAAATTTTTTAATAATTATTATTATAACACAAATAAAAAAAGAGCACTCGCTCTTTTTTGTATTATAATTTTATTTTTTGGCTCGCCCGTCCTGACTGTAGTGAACCCATTTTCTTAGACAAAAAAATTAAATATTTAATTAATGGATTGA
>JAGYHM010000041.1 GCA_018457305.1 Fusobacterium sp.
AAGTAAATTTTTCTTCACCTTTTGATGCACTTGAAGCAGGAATAGGAATGGTTCACCAAGAATTTTCTTTAATTCCAGGTTTTAAAGTAAACGAAAATATAGTTTTAAATAGAGAATCAACTAAAAATGATGTAATTAGATATTTCTTTGGAGAAAGTGTCAACAAGATAGATAAAAAAGATAATATGGAAAGATCAAAGAAAGCCATTTCTAAATTAGGTGTTGACATGACAGGTAAAGAAAAAATAAGTGAGATGGCGGTAGCTTATAAACAATTTACTGAAATAGCAAGAGAAATTGAAAGAGAAAATACAAAATTATTAGTTTTAGATGAACCAACAGCAGTTTTAACAGAAGAAGAGGCAAATATTTTATTAAAAACTATAAAACATCTTTCTGAAAAAGGAATATCAATAATTTTTATTACTCATAGATTACATGAAATAATGGAAGTTGCAGATAAAGTAACAGTTTTAAGAGATGGAAATTTAATAAATACTGTTGAAACGAAATCGACTAATGTAAATCAAATTACAGAATGGATGATAGGAAGAAAAATGGAAGCATCTTCTAATGAAGAAAATATTATTGAAGAAGACAGAGAAAATATTATAGAAATTAAAGATTTATGGGTTGATATGCCAGGAGAGACAGTAAAAAGACTTAATCTTAATATAAAAAAAGGTGAAATATTAGGTTTAGGTGGAATGGCAGGACAAGGGAAAATTGGAATAGCTAATGGAGTGATGGGACTTTTTGCTTCTGGGGGAGAAATAAAATATAAAAATCAAGAATTAAAATTAAATTCTCCAGCAGAAACACTTGAAAAAGGTTTATTTTTTGTTTCAGAAGATAGAAAAGGAACAGGGCTTCTTTTAGACGAGACAATAGCAAAAAATATTGCTTACCCTGCAATGCAAGTAAAAAAAGAATTTTTCAAAAAGTTTTTAGGAATAAATATAGTTGATGAAGATAAAGTTTCAGAAAATGCTAAAAAGTATATAGAAAAATTAGAAATAAGATGTATGGGTGATAAACAAAAAGTTGGAGAACTTAGTGGAGGAAACCAACAAAAAGTTTGTATGGCTAAGGCATTTACAATGGAACCAGAAGTCTTATTTGTATCTGAGCCTACAAGAGGAATAGATGTTGGAGCGAAACAATTAGTTTTGAATACTTTAAAAGAATATAATAGTGAAAAAGGAACTACAATAATAGTTACTTCATCAGAAATTGAAGAATTAAGAAGTATTTGTGATAGAATAGCAGTCATAAACGAAGGAAAAGTGGAAGGAATACTTTCTCCAAAGGCTGATATATTAGAATTTGGAAAACTTATGGTTGGAGTTAAGGGGGAAGAGAATGGAAAACTTAAATAAAATTATACAAAAAATAGGTTGGCCTCGTTTAATCATATCTATTTTTCTTTTGATGACTTATACTGTAGCACCTTTCGTTGGTATATCTTTAAAGAATTCATTGGCAGATACTTTTACAAGATTTGGAATGAATGCTATTTTAGTTTTATCACTTGTTCCTATGATAGAATCTGGAACAGGATTGAACTTTGGTATACCACTTGGAATAGAAGCAGGACTTTTGGGAGCTCTAATTAGTTTAGAATTTGGATTTTCTGGATTTTCTGGATTTATAATAGCTATTTTAATAGCAATTCCTTTTGCAATATTATTTGGTTGGGGTTATGGTATAATCTTAAATAAAGTAAAAGGAAGCGAAATGATGATAGCGACATATATAGGTTTCTCATCAGTTGCTATTATGTGTATGATGTGGTTATTATTACCATTTAAAAAAGCAGATATGATTTGGGCTTATGGTGGTTCTGGACTTAGAACAACGATAAGTATAGAAAATTATTGGAAAGATATTTTGAATGCCCCATTTGGTAAAATTGCAGAATTTATTCCAATTGGAGAAATAATATTTTTTATGATATTTGCTTTTGGAATTTGGATGTTTTTTAGAACAAGAACAGGAATGGCAATTAGTACAGTAGGAAAAAATGATAAATTTGCTAATGCAACAGGACTAAATATAGAAAAAAGTAGAACACAATCGGTTATTATATCAACTGTGTTAGCTGCGATAGGAATAATAGTTTATCAACAAAGTTTTGGTTTTGTTCAATTATATTTAGCACCATTCTTTATGGCATTTCCTACAATAGCAGCAATTCTTATAGGAGGAGCATCAGTAAATAAAGTAACAATTTGGCATGTAATAATTGGAACATTTTTATTCCAAGGAATACTTACAATGACACCAACAGTTTTCAATGCAATAATAAAAACTGATATGTCGGAAACAGTAAGAATAATAATTTCAAACGGAATGATACTTTATGCTTTAACTAGAAAGGAAGGAGGAAGTCGTGGATAATAAATTTAAAAATTTTCTAATTGATAATAGTGTGCCAATTTTAATGGCAATTATAATTTTAACGATAGCACCTCTTTCAGGTTTGAGTACAAGTTATATAGTTAAAGAAATAATGTTAAGAATATCAAGAAACTTATTTTTAGTTTTATCATTGCTTATACCTATTGTTGCAGGAATGGGACTTAATTTTGGAATAGTTCTTGGAGCAATGGGAGGACAGTTAGCACTAATATTTATATCTGACTGGCATATTTTAGGTTTACAAGGTGTATTCTTAGCTATGATACTTTCTATTCCTTTTTCAATAATATTAGGATATTTAGGTGGAGTAATTTTAAATAGAGCAAAAGGAAGAGAAATGATAACTTCAATGATATTAGGTTTTTTTATCAATGGAGTGTATCAAATGATAGTTTTGTATTCTATGGGAGTTATAATTCCAATTAAAGATTCTTCTATTTTACTTTCATCTGGAAGAGGAGTTAGAAATAGTGTAAATCTTTCTGGAATAGCAAAAACTTTAGATAGAACACTTGCTATAAAAATGGGTGGCTATACTATACCTACACTAACAGTTTTACTTATAGTTACACTTTGTATTTTTGTTATTTGGTTTAGAAAAACTAAAATAGGGCAAGATATGAGAGCAGTAGGACAAGATATGGAAGTTTCAAAGTCTGCTGGTATAGAAGTAAATAAAGTTAGAATCTATGCAATAATAATTTCTACTGTTTTAGCAGGAATAGGGCAAATAATTTATTTACAAAATTTAGGAACAATGAATACATATAATTCACACGAGCAAATAGGAATGTTCTCGGTTGCTGCTTTACTTATAGGTGGGGCGTCAGTTTCAAAAGCATCAATACCAAATGCAATTGGTGGAGTAATATTATTTCATTTGATGTTTATTTTAGCACCAAGAGCTGGAAAAACTTTAATGGGTTCTGCTCAAATTGGAGAATATTTTAGAGTATTTATTTCTTATGGGATAATAGCCGTTGTTCTTATAATGTATGAGTGGAGAAGAAAAAGAGAAAGAGAAAGATTGAGAAAAAAAGAAATGGAAGCTCAGTTAGGAGGGAAGATATAAAATGAAAAACATGTTTAGATATCTTCTTTTGATAGGAATTTTATTTGCTATTTCAGTTGTTCTTTTTGTAACAGGACAAAGACATGAAATTTATATTTATAATAATACTTCAGAAGTTGTTAAGTATAGTATAAATGGAGCAGATTATAAAAAAATAAAAGCAAAGAAAAAAATAAAAACTATGGCTAAAGGTTTAAATAATAATATTTATTTTAAAAATATTGATGATAAAGTAATAGATAAAGATTTAGTGGGAAAAGATATAGAAATTTTAGTTAAAGAGGCCTTTGAAGGTTCTGAAGATTGGTATAAAGAAAGAAAAGAGTAAAAAAATTTTAAGTAGTTTCAGTTTTTAAAATCTGAAACTATTTTTTTATATTTTTAAAAATATAAAAAACTTATCAAGTATTATTTGTGTTATGCTATAATGTGATAGAAAGATAAAAAAGAGGGTGAAAAATTATGGCTTATTTTGATAATGCAGCAACAACTTTTCCTAAGCCAAAAGAAGTATATGACTTTATGGATAAATTTTATAGAGAAGTGGGTGGAAGTGTAGGACGAACTAGAAATAAAGCTACAGTATCTGCCTTTGAATTAGTTAAAAACACAAGAGAAAAAATAAAAAAACTTTTACATTGTGGAGAGAATAAAGAAATTGTTTTTACTCCCTCTGCAACAATTGCTTTAAATATGATAATTCAAGGTTTAATAAAAGAGGGACATAAAAATTTTTATATAAGTCCATTTGAACATAATGCCGTTTTAAGAGTTCTTCATAATTATGAGAAAGATAATAAAATAAAAGTTACTCAACTGGTTATTGAAGAAAATTTTGTTTATGATTTAGAAAAAATAAGAAATCAGTTTGAAATATTAAAGCCAGATGTTTTAATTATAAATCATGCAAGCAATGTTTTTGGTTTAATTTCTCCAATTAAAGAAATTTTTAATTTGGGGAAAAAATATTCAGCAAAAACAGTTTTAGATATGTCTCAAACAGCAGGACTTATAGACACAGATACAGAAAATAGCAAAGTTGATTATGCAGTTTTTAATGGACATAAAACTTTGTATGGACCTGTTGGAATAGCAGGTTTTACAATAGAAAAAGATGAAAAATTACCATCTGTATTATTTGGTGGAACAGGATATAATTCAGCTAATGTGTGTATGCCTGATGCTTTACCGGAAAGATATGAAATGGGAACTATAAATATACTTTCCATCGCTGGCTTATCAAGAGCTTTAGATTGGTTATCAGAAAAAAATATAGAAAATATTAAAATTAAGGAAGAAGAAAATAGAAAAAAATTATTGGCAGTATTAAATAAATTTTCTTTTATAAAACCCGTATTAAACTATGAAGATGATGAACATAAATATGTTGGGATAGTTTCTTGTATTATAGAAGGTATGACAGTAGAAGAGGTTACAAATCTTTTTGATGAGTTAAATATAGTTTTAAGAACGGGTTTACATTGTTCACCTGTTGCTCATCAAATAGCAGGAACATTTTCAACTGGAACTTTAAGATTTAGTGTTAGTTATTTTACAACAGAACAAGATTATAAAGATTTAGAAGAAGCCTTAAATCACATTAAAGAAAAAATAGAATAAACTTTTTAATTCTTGACTAAAAAAATAAAAAATATTTCTTGACATATTTAATAAGCTATGATATAAACTAGTTAATCATATAATGTTTCCTTAAATTATAGTTTAATTTCTACGAGAAAAGAGCCGAGCTAAAAAATAGCAACGGCTCTTTTTCTATTGTGTTGTATCTATAATTAAGTTAGTTTAAAATTTTCTAAAACTACTATATTTTTTCTGCGTAGCCAACAGGTAGCCAACAAGTAGCCAACGAGTAGCGAACAAAGGGGTCAGAAAAATTTATAAAAAAACTACACTTTTTATAGTTAGTGTAGTTTAAATTTTTAGTATTTTAATTTTTCAATAGCAATTTTTAAATCTTCTTCATTTTTATGAATATAAAATTTTTGTGTAGTTTTAATATCACTGTGTCCTACAATATTTTGGAGAGCAACTTTATTAACTCCAAGCTTATCCATTTTACTTATAAATGTATGTCTAGTGTCATGAATAGTATGCTCACTAATTTCTAGTGCTTCTAAGCGTCTATTGAAAATCTTTCTATAATAATCATATGTTATATCTATTTTATCGTCTCTCATGAATAGAAATTTTCCCTTATCAGTTGCTAATTTTTCTAATAATGGTTTAATTTTAGGATGTATAGGAATATATCTACCTTTTCCTGCTTTTGTTTTAGAGCCTGTTATAAAGTAGTTTTCATTGAAGTCTACATTTTCAATTTTTAATTTTAGAAATTCTCTTATTCTAAGTCCACTGTAAAGTAAAATTAAGATAGATGCCACCCATTTATCCTCTGAGTTATTCCATAAAATTTCTATTTCAGTTTCAGTAAATAATTTTCTTTGAACTTTCTTTTCAATTTTTCCAGTTTCAATATAAGCTGAGTAATCAGTACTAACTATTTCTATTTTTATGGCATAAGAGTAAATACCTTTTAAAATAGCCTTTACTGTTAGCAGAGAACTTTTAGCTGTTATTTTATTTGCAAATTCTTGCCAAAATTCATATTTTAATTCTACAAATTTTAAACTAAAGATTTCTACTAAATATTTATTTATCATAGAGTTATAAATTTTTAAAGTTCTTTCTGAAATTTTAGTTTTATGAAGTTGAAACCATTTTTCAAAAATTTCTTTGAATAGGATTTCATCATTTGTTTTTATCTTATTAGGATTGTAATTAATGAGAGCATTAGTTGCTTCACTTTTTGTAGAAAATGTTCCTATTAAAATTCTTTTTTGTATAGCTTTTTTCCCGTTAGTTTCCCATTTAACTGTTTTTAAAGCAGCCCAAGGAAATCTTCTTTTTCCTTTTAGTTTATAAACCGTTCCTGTTCCATTTGCATTTTTCATTCTACTTTTTCCTCCTTGTAAATAAATACCAGAGGTGCTAAAATATAATTGCGAGTTACATAGTAGCCACTCTGGTACTTTGTTTTAAAAAGCTATTTTAAATGTATTTTAAGATAGCTTTTTATTTTATATAGTTTTCCAGACCTTTTTTGTTAATGTAATAAATCCATTTGCTTTTATTCTTTATAGCCTCTGCAAATTCAAATTTATCTTCCCTAATAAATAGTCTTAAACTTTGTTGTGAAAGACCAAGTATTTCTGAGGCTTCTGCTACGCTTATTCTATTTTTGAATCTCATTGATATTCCTCCCATTTTTCCTATTTTACATTTTATAATATATAGTTATTTATTTTTTATCTCAGATGCTATAATTAACTTAGGTTCAAAGTTTCTTTCATTTATGTAATAAATTTTTTGATTTTTACCTATTTTATTTTTTATAATTTCTTGAATTTCTTTTCCGAAATATTTTGGTATAATAGGCTTTATCCAATTACTGTAGTCGCCTGTAAAACATTTTATTTCTTCCTCTATTTTTTCCAAATAATATGGCTGAAAATAAGTTGAAAGTATTTGCATACAGTTAAGAGCAATAGATGGAAACTGACTGTTTTCTTTTACTTCACTTTCTAATTTATATTTCAAAAATTTCATAAATTCATTTTTTAAAACTTGGTTATAGTTGTTGTAACTAATGCCTCTATACCTACCCAAACTATCAACAAAATTAACGAAAGCAGGTATAAACGAGTTATTAGTGGGACTAGGAACAAAAAAATCATCAAAATTTCTGAAATTTCCTATAATTTCTAGAAAATATTTATCTGTTCCAAAATTTATATTCATTCTTTCTATATGTATAATAATTGCATCTATTAATTTATTTTTAAATTTTTGCTTTTCTTTAGTAATTATTTCATTGATTCTTATTTTCTCAAGCTCATACTCTGCACCAGTAACTTCTTTTTTAGTATTAAGTATATCTATATTAGTTTTTTTATAAGTAATTACATAAGGTTTTTGAGACACTAGCTCTAAATATTTAAAACCTTCTACTTTTATATCTTTCAAAGTTAAATCTAATCTCTTTTTCCCAATATCATCTATCGCAATAAGCAAAACATTATTTTCTCGTTCAACCATAAAGATATGTTGGTCTATTATTTCGTAATATTCATCACCTAGCAATTTTATTCCCTCTAGTTGCATAAATAATGGTGCTGTATCTATTGTCAATAGAGGTAGTTCTATCTGCGCTGAAGGAGCTGCAAAATGTTTTGCTATTTGAACAAAGCCCTTTATACTATATTCGGGGATATTATCTAAGCTATATGGATAAAAAAGTAACATTAGCCCTTTCACTACATGTTTCACATTTTCAATAAGTCTTTTTGTAGGTAAATTACTTGTGTCAAAATCTATATCTGAGACTGAATCATACTTATCTCTTAAACTAAATAGAAAATTTTTAAATTCTTCTCCATCTATTTCAGTTGAATTAGAAAATCCCTTTTTATTAAAAAATACTTCAAAATGAGGTAAAAAAATATGTATCCTTTCAAAAAAAGCAGAGTCTTTATAAGGGAAATTTTTTGTTATAGTATTCCACTCCATACCAGAAAATATCTTCCCTTTTGTAATATAAGTATTAAAAATGAAGACTAGTGATGCTTTAAAATCTTTTTTTTTCTTATTGAATGCTTTAAATATTTTTTCTGTCATAATTCTTTTTATAAATCCTAGTCCACTCTTAGTTTGTTCAGAAGAATCTGCTACTTCTTCAAATATAACGAGGTCTTCTGACATAATAGGTTTTTCTTCCGGATATCTTCTATCTCCTCTTAATTTTGCTACTGTGGGAATTCCACTTTCACTAAAAATTTTAAGTAACCATTCAAAAACAAATGATTTTCCAGTTCCACCATCACCATATGCCATCAAATAACAGTTACAAAGAACAAGAGGCAATAGTTTCATAAGACTTATAATTTTGTAATATCCATTTTTATTTGTTACACCAAGAAAAGTATTCAAAAAAATAAAAATTTCTGAAGGTTTCTTATTAAATTCTTTAACTATTTTCTCATTTTCACTTTTTTTTACTTCTATCATTTTTTCCTCCAAAGTATTATCTACAACAACATTTTCCGATTTTTTAATTTTTTTTTCCATTTTTTCCTCCTAAAAATTTTATAAATATAATGGTATTAGTAAGCCACTTTGTCCCTTATAGAAAAATTTAACAGATTCATTTTCGTTTTTTATAGAGTAAAGTTCTTTTACTGTTAATTCTTCCCTGCTGTAAATTCGTTTAAAAGTGATTGTATTTCCTAAAATAGTTGCTTCTGGAAAAAATCTAAATTTTTCAATCTCAGGCAAAGCATCAATTGTTAAAATATGATTTCCTTTTGAATACTCTATTTTATATGCATTTTTTGTCATTTTAAAACCTCCTTATTCTTGTTTTTTTTCTAAAACTATACTATAATGCTTTCAAAACGAATGTATGACTAAAAGAATTTTAGACAATTATAGGTTAGCACATATGTTTATATATCTATGGGGTAAAATACCTTACAAAAAATAAGAAAGTATAAAAATATTGAAATTTGAAGGAGGGGTTTATATATCTAAAAAAGTAGAGAATGAAATAGATAAAGTAATAAAAACACTAGAAAGACAAGAAGAAAAAAAAGAAGAAGTACAAAAAAGAGAAGAGAAAAAAAAGTTGGATCATACTAAAGCTAATTATAAAGAACAATTAGAAAAAATTGGTTTTTATTTTAAAGATTCAGAATATTTAATAGAGGAGATAGATAACTTTTTAGAAGAGTTAATAGAGTTTAAAAATTCGGATGAAAAATTAACAAGTACAGTTAGTTCTTCTTTAAATACAGAAAGAAAACAGCAAAATCATTTACTTTTTGAAGATATTCGTAACGGAGGAGATACTTCTCTGCTTATAGAAAAATATTTAGAAAATTCAGATGATAATTCTATACAATTAAGAACAGGAAATCTATTAGGTATAAAAGTTGGATTTAAAAATGAAACTCTTTCTGATAAATTTACTGTCGGGAAAAATAGTTTATTAGAACCTTTTCGTTTAGTTCCTGTTGTAGAAGAAAGAAAAAATAATATAAAAACTTTAAAACTTGAAAAATTAATAATGTGTAGAAAAATTATAAGAAGTTGGAAAATAAGATATACAAATACAGATTATATAAGAAAAAAAGCTTCCTATTTAGAAAAGGTTAATTTTTTATTGAGATATATATCAAAAGGTAGCACAGAATATTTACCTGCATTAAGAAAAATGATAATAGAAGAAATTAATAGTTCAGAAGTAGTAAGTTTAAAAGAAAAAGTAGATTTTACTTATCTTGATAAAAAAATGAAAGATTGCTTAAATGAGAATAAATCATCTTCAGAAGGACTTACTAAATTAACAAAAAAAGGAAATATGACACTAGGTAAAAAGATAGAGAATAATAATATTGACGAAAGTCTTGAGACGGAGAACTTATTAAACTCAATAAGTACAATTTTTGAAGAAAGTTTCACAGAAATTTATTTTGATAGTATTGTACAACTTTTAGTGTATGATATTTTATATTATAATCTTAAAAAAGAAATTAGAGACAAACTTTCTAATGTAATAGAAGAATTTTTAATATACTTTAAAAAATATCTTGATAAATTTTTAAAAGATGAAGAGATTAATAGTAAAAAAAAGAGTATTAGGTTAGATTTTATAAATTATTTAATACTGATAGAAAACTTAAATAAAGATTTCATAATTAACAAAAGAGAAAAAGAATTACCTCTTTGTTCAGTGAAGATATCTAATTTTGACAGAGAAAAACAGTTGCTATATTATATTTCCAAAAAATTGGAAAATGCTAGTGAAGAAGACTTAGAATCAAAAGTTGAAGTGTTTAACTTTTTAGACTTAGATATAATTAAAGAAAAAGTAAGTAAAAAGACAGGT
>JAGYHM010000042.1:0-1500 GCA_018457305.1 Fusobacterium sp.
ATGGTTTAATTTGAGCAACTATATCTCTTGAATGGACTGCACCATAATATCTACTGTCTAAAGATTTTAAAGATGTTCCCATCAAAAAATACTCATTAAATTTTATTTTTAATTTTTTTATATATGGTAGTTCTCTTCCTAATGAATCTACTCTACTTACAATACCAATTTCTTTATCATTTCTTTTTAATACTAGCCCAATATTTTCTTTTTCAACTACTTCAAAGGTATCTCCTTCTATACCTTCAACTTGTTTTATAAGGTGCTTTACAATTCCATCTTTTGAAATATATCCTCTTTCATAGAAAAATTTTTCATATCCTTTAGGAATATTTAATAAAACATAGTCTCCTCTCTTTAACTTTGGATACTTAGGATATGAAAAAATATGATCAGCTATTTTTTCTTCTTTAGGAAATTTTTCAACTATCTTGTAAATTCCATAAGGCAGGGAGTTTGAGACATTTATAATATAACCTGCCTTACGAAATATAATTAGGAAAGAAGCTAGTAAAAAAATTACTCCTAAAACTTTGAAAAAGATTTTTCTATAATATTTTATATCTCTTCTTCCAGTCCTTTGTATTCTTTCCATCTTTTATAAAATTCCTCCTCAAAAACTTCTTTTGAAATATCATTTTTTCTTAGCTCTGCTTCTATTTCTATACATTTATTTTGGTCTTCTATACTTGAAGCTCCTATAAATGCTAACTCAAATTGTGAAAATGCAGGTCTAAAGTCTAAATTTCCTACTGTAGATACTAAATAATAATCTCTTCTCTCTTCCAAGTTTGCTATATTTAATATTTGAGTATCATTAAGACCTAATGAGTTGTATATTTTTCTATAGTTACTTGTAGTAGCTTTTGAATTTGCTAAATATATAGTTGAAGGACAAGAATTTAATAAACTATCCTTTATTTCTGAATTTAATACATCTGTTAATTCTTGTGTTGCAAATACTACAGAAACATTTTTCTTTCTCAAAACCTTTAACCATTCTTTTATTTTTTCTGCAAAAGATTTATTTGACAGGAAAGACCAACATTCATCTAAAATTAATATTGTTGGTTTTCCATCTGCAAACATTTCTACTTCCAGTTTATGGAAAATATATTTTAGCATTGGAGGACAAGCAGTTTTTGACTCCATTATTTTTTCCATTTCAAAGACTTGCCACGAATACTCTGGTGTAAAACTATCATTATTACTATCAAAATATCTTCCAAATGCTCCATCTTTTGTATATGGTTTTATAGCAGTTCTTAAGATATTATCTTGTAATTGAATTTGGAATTGAGTAATTGTCCTTCTTTCTTTTTCATAAGCTGCTATTGAATTTAAAGCTTCGGATATTCTATTTTTCAACTCAGGTGTCAATTGAATATTTTCTTGCTCAAAAATTTCACATAACCATTCAAAAGCCCAGTCTTTTTCTTTGTTAGCTCTTTCTTCTTCTTTTTCTTTCAATTCAATTATTTTTTCTTCTTTTAATTTTTT
>JAGYHM010000042.1:1599-8364 GCA_018457305.1 Fusobacterium sp.
ATCTTAATTCTATTCCTAAATTATTTATTTCATCAAACATTGCAGGAAAAGATTCTGTTGGATATGCTAAAATACCAATTATTCCAATATATTTATTCCCTATTTTAGGTGGAAGTCCATCAGTTATTGGTGTATCAGATAAGTAAGCATCTAAAAATACATCTTTTCTAAGAGGCTTTACATTTTGATTTTCATTTTGTGAAAAACTTGAATGTAAAAAAGTTAAAGTTTCTTCATCATTTAACTCTTTTATTTCATTAAATGAATTTTTTAAAATTGCTAAATATTCTGATAATTCACTTTTAAAATTCTTTAGAAATTTTAATTTATTATCTTCTCTAAGTCCATTATCTTCTATAAATTTCTCTGTAATTTTTTTTACATTATCTGTTGGAGGTAACCAAGTAAATGTTAAATAGCATTCACTTTCAAAATATTCTCCTGAATTGTACTTCCCTTCTCTGATTTTATCCATTTTTTGCAATATTTTTGACTTATAGTCTGATGGAATATATGGAGTTGCTTTTCTTCTTCTTGCTTCTACATGAATGCTCCAGTTTCCATCTAATCTTTTAAGAGCATTGTTGATTTTGGCTCTTAAATTAATTAAATCAATTTTTTCTAAAGAGTTTTTATCTTTACCTCTTATTTTATATGTCTTTTGAAAAGAACCATTTTTATTAAAAATAATTCCATCTCCGACTAAATAGCCCCAACTTAAATAGTTGGCCACATAGTCTTTATCTTTATAGTTATATTCTTTTTCTCCTCTAAAAAATAGGATTAAAGCTATACAACCTATTCCTATAAATAATATATCCATTCTTCCTCCTTATCTTTAATAATTTATATATTTTTTTAAAGACATTTTTAAAACAATTTTTAAAATATTTACATCAAATTTTGGAGAAAATTTAACTACTAAAAATAAAACAAAATAGACTGCTAGAAAAAATAGAGATAGAAGCAAACTATTAAATACAAAAATTCCCATCAGCATTCCACCTATTATTAAGATTGCCATTTCAAATGGTAATCCTGCAAATAGAATAGGCTTTGTGAAGGCATTGTATATTGGTAAGTAAAATAACTCATCTTCATTCATTTTTGTCTCCTTTCATATCAATCTTTTTTAAATTTAAAGTCTAAAATATATTTCCCATTTTCATATCCTTTTATTTCTGCTATTGAATCAAGTTTTCTAACATAATTCTCTATAACCATAGTAACAACTACATCAAGAGTTCTTGCTATAACTTGACTCATAGGATTCGCCTTTTCATAAAGTATGTATGTCTCAATTTTTTCAAGACCTGAATAACAATCGTTGGCATGAATAGTACAAAGCCCTCCTTTATGACCTGAATTTAATACATTGATTAAATCAAATGCTTCTGCTCCTCTTACTTCTCCATAAATAATTCTTTCAGGAGACCATCTTAAAGCTGTTTTTAAAGCATCTTTAGGAGTAAAAATTTCTGGAAATACTTGAACAAAAGTAGTATTTTCATTATCTGTTTGTAATTCTTGAACTTCTTCTATGAAATATAATCTTTCATTTTTCATGCACTTTATTAAAGCATTGGCAAATGTTGTTTTTCCTGTATTTGTTCCTCCAACAATTAGTATATTTTTATGCTCTTTTACATACTTTTCTAGTAATTCTTTTTCATTTTCTGTAAAAGTTTTTTGATTTACATAGTCATCTAAAGTTAATAACTTGATTGATTTTTTTCTTATAGTGCAAGAGGGATTTTTTACTACTGGAGGAACTAATCCTTCAAATCTACTTTCTGTAATTGGTAATATCGTTGATATACGAGGATTTTCAGGATTAATAATTAAGCCCTCTAAACTTGCTAAAATATTTATAATATGTCTTACTTTTTCTGAATTAGCATAGTCTCCTGTAAAAGTAGAACCTTTACCTTGTATATTTACAAATATCTTAGAATCAGGGTTTATTTGTATTTCAGTAATATCATCTCTATTAGTTAAATAATCATAAATTCCTAATTGTTTTAATTCTGATTCCAGTGTTGCTCTTGCTTCATAATAAATATTACTCTTCTTGTGGCTCATCTTTTCCCTCTACTTTTTTATTTCTAGTTTTCTTTTTCTTTTTTTCTTCTACTATTTTTTTATATTCTTCTAAAATTTCTTTTCCTTTTTTTAGAAAATTCTTTTTTATATCTTCAGAAAGATTACTTGCTGAAAATAAGAAGCCAACAAGTAATTCATGGTTCTCTTCCAAAGAGATATCTAAACTTTCTTCTTTAGAATTTAAATAAGTAATTAACTTATTTAAATTAGCTCTTCTTTTCATTTTTTCTTTTTTAATTGCCTCATTTTTTCTTTTTTCAGCTTGTTTAGCTCTTTTCTTATGCAATTCTATTAACTCATCATAATTTCTTCTCATCTACTTAATTCTCCTTCATAATAAATAATTTAACTAACTCTACCTTCTTTATCTACAAGGGAATCATCTAAGTTCATATTTTCTGAAATGTTGTAGTACTTTGAAAAAGATAATCCTTTCTTTTCAAAATTAGAACCTAGTTTTTTCAGCTTTTCCATAATATCTTCTTGTTCTTTAAAAGTTTTTATTTTAACTTGCTCTATTTTTGGTTTGTTTTCAAGTATTATTTTTCTAGCTGTTCTATCAATTTCTAATATAGCTTCTACATAATCATCATTTTTCTTGTTTTCTAAAGTTTTCATAATATCACTAATTTTGACTATTTCTGCTAAATTAATATTTTCAATTTCTTTCCATTCAGTCTTCTTATCTCTTAACTTTTCAAGTAATTCTTTAGGAATTTTTACAATTTTTTTATCAGAAACTGTTAAACAAGGCATTTTCTTTGCTTCATATCTCTTATCTCTAAAGTAAAATAACTTTTTACCACGAATAGGCTTTTGTCCTGTCATCATAAGTAATATATCTTCATAAGGAAGTGTCCTTACTTCCCCTGCTGTCATAAGTTTTCTTGCAACATAACTTGTTGATAAAGTAGGCATAAAGTCCATTCCTTTTCTACTCTTACTTACGACTTCTTCAGTATAGGTGTCAAACATATCTGAAATCATCTTTGGAGTTTCTTCATCATTTGGAGTTAAGAAAATTTGTGTAGAACAGTTATCTAAAATATAGTTATCTTTTCCATATATTTTTTTAAACTGCTTTAAAGATTGAGCTATCAAGAAGCATTTTAATCCATATCCTGCTATATATGACATTGATTGCTCTATAATATCTAACTTCTGTAAAGAAGGAAACTCATCTATAAGTAGTAATATTTGATTTTTTTCTTTCTTTACTTCAGGATAGAAATAATCTTTTGTTTTCTTTATTTGATTGTCAATCATTACTTTTAAATTATTTTTCTTTTTAACCTTCGTATCAAAAGACATTCTGTCAGTTAATTGGAATACTATTTGTGTAAATATTAGTCTTAGCAGTGGTCTTGTTCTTGAAATTGATTTTGGTGGTGTAACTAAGTATAAAGTACACTTCTCATCCATCAATTCTCTGAAAGTAAAATCACTATATTTAATATGCTTTGCTATAATTGGGTCTAAGAATATCTTCAGCTTTTGAGTTGCTGTTGAAATTATAGAACCTCTTTCTTTATCAGGAGTTGTAAATAAAGACATAAATTCTCTTGCAACTATTGGATGTAATTTACAATCTACATCTAAATCAGTTCCTTCATAGCTATAAACTTCTTTAAATAAGTTCTTATTTTCAAAGTGCTCTAAATGATTAAATGTAGCATGTCCTTTTGTAGTGTATAATTCTTGTCCTAACTCATCTGTTAATGGTTCTCCATCTTCATCAGTTTCAAATTCTCCTCCTGATCTAGCAACTACTCCATGAAGTCCCTCTTCGTCTTCACGAGGGATTCCAAGAATATCTGCTAACCTATCAGCTAAAGAGCCTGTAGTAGGAGTTATAAATTCAATTACATCAATTAAAGAAGCATTCTTTTTAGCATATTTCACATGTAATAACACACCTATTAGCAAATTCATTGCTGAAGAAATCCAGTGATCACTTTCTCCTTTTCCTTCAGTATCAATTAAAGTCTGAGCTATTACTGTAACATCTTCTATTTCTGCTCCTGTTCCTATAGCAATAAAGTCCAATGGATTATATGAGCAACTTGTCCCAGTTAAATCTACTGGACAAAACATAAAAACTTTTTGTTTTAGCACATTCTTTCTATATCCTGAAGTAAGTCCCCATAGCTCTCCTTTAATATCATTTACAACCAAAGACTTGTTCCAGTCAAATGCTGTTGGAGTAACTGAATTTATACCTTTTCCTCCTCTTGTAGGAGCAGCCATAAATATATGCTTATCTCCATTGTCTTTTAAAAGTTTTCCTGTAGCATCACAACCTAATACTGCTCCATGTTCTTTATACAAGTCCATCGCTTTTACTTCTGCTTGTGTTGCCCATCTTGCTGAACCATGAACATTATTAGTTTCTTTTTTTGTTATAATTATCAGCTGTATTATTGCAAATACTACAAGCCCCATTATAATAAAAGAATTTATGCTTTCTATTGTTTTAGGAGCATTTGAAGCTAATCTTTTTGCCCAAAAAATATATGATAGTGGGAAGTAGATATGATTTCCTAATATATACAAGCCTTTTAAAGATTTATGATAGTTAAATTTATCTGCAAAGTAATATGTAGCTACACATATTTCTAGTAGAAGAAAAATGAAAGAATTTCTAAATAAAGGAAGTAAAACTTCTTTTGGTTTTAGATTAGTCTTCATTTTCCTCCTTTTTTAAGTTCATATTAGTTGCTCTTTTTACTGTATTTGCTAATTTACCTGCACTTTTAGTTGCTGCATTTCCTGCTGCTCCTGCCGCACTTTTTCCTAAAGCTAATAACCCTAATCCTGCTGCTAATGTTCCTATTGTTCTAGCTATTCCTCCTGTAATCATTCCTCCAACTTCTCTTCCTGTGATAGAGCCACCTCCACCACCTACTAGCATTGAAGCTATAGATTGACTTCTTCCTACAAAAGTTCTAATTATAAATAAAATTATGGTATATTTAAAAAGAAATTCTATACTTTCTAATTTATATAATGATATTTCATTTAATCTTGGTAATAATTCAAATCCTATTGATACAAAGAAATACATTACTATAAGTTTAGTAAGAAGAGTGGCAAATATTCTAAATATTCCACTACCTATCCCAGCAGTTTTATTCCATATCATAAATGGAAGTAAAATTACAGAAAATCCTAGAATTAACATATATTCTAACTCTGCCATTATTAAATCTATTGTTATAAAGCCTACTAAAAAAAGTGCAGGAAGTAAAAGAAATGCCCATAATAAAGCACTACTAAAAAGGATTTCGCCTATTTTAAATAAATCTGTATATGAATTGATAATCGGATTTCCATAGGCGAGAAAAACTCCATCTGGGTCTATTTGTGTAACTGTTTTTCCTGCTGCTTTCATAGCGATTGCAATAGCATCAAATTTTAATACTGAATAAAAATATTCCCATTTTGTTATACAAAAAGTTAATATTGCCCATCTAATTAAAGTTGCCCCCACTTTACTTAATGGAAATTCTGTTGGTCTCTCCACAAGCAACATAACTATTTCTAAAACTGTAAGTATTTTTAATATATACAAAGCTACTTCCTTTAAATTATGAGCAATAGGAGTTAAGTAAGATTTGAATTTTTGATAAATACCATGAAATGTGTATTCTTGTAATACTATATCTCTTATTTTAGATAAAGAGTTGTTAATCTTATCTTCTAATTCATTTATTTTTTCTTGTTTATCTCCATTTGCTTTTGCAATTCTTATTTCTGCTAAAGCTTTATTTAATTCTTTAATTGTTTGAGGTCTTTTATTTAGTTCTTTATCGGCTTGAGAAACTACTCCTTTTGAATATTTATCATTTTTAGCACTTGATGATTCTTTCATTATATCTATAATTCTTGAATCAGTATTTGAGAAATCAGGTTTTGGAAATGAAAAAGCTATGCTAGAAGATAAACTAAAAATTAATATAATAAAGAAAAAAAGCTTAGAATATTTATATTTTTTCATAACTTCCTCCTTATTTTAATTTATATACTGTTACCCCATAATTATAATCATGGCTAGAAGTATTTAGTTTTCTTTCTATACTTTTAATATGGATTTGGTCATTTACTCTCTTTTTTGCTTCTTCTGCTTTCTTTATAGCAAGTTTACTAGCTTCCATTTCCCTTATAGTAGAATCTAGTTGCTTAATTGCATTGTAATTTGCACTTGCTATCTCATTTGCAAGTTGAAGTCCTTGTAAATTTCCTGTAATTGTCTTATTTTTATTTGTATATTTTTTAACTGTATCTACAACTTTTTTCTGTTTTTCTCCATTTTTTTCCCAAAAAGACATTATTAAATCTTCTTTTTCTTTCATTTTTTTAGCCATATTATCTTGATGTCTTCCAAGTTGATTTATATCTAACTTAGTAACATCTAAATTTAAATCATCTTTCCAATTTTTTTGAAAATCTCTTGCATCTTTATACAATGAACCTGCCATTCTTTGGATTTCCATTAAGTCTGCTATATCATCTTGTGTTAAACCTACAGTTTCTTCTAAAATCATTCCTGCCCATTTATTTAAATTTAAGGCATCATTTTTTAATTGAACAATTTGATTTTTTGTTTGTTGTATAGCCTCTAATGTATTTTTAGCTTGTTCTATTTTAGCTACAGCATTAACT
>JAGYHM010000042.1:8464-9990 GCA_018457305.1 Fusobacterium sp.
CAGAAAATGTACCAGGAATATCAGAGTTAATAGAAGGAATTAAAGTTATTGGAATATATGTTCCTGCTTTCACTTCATATTTACTTATAGAAGGAATTAAAGGTTTTTGAAGAATAAAATTATTTATGGCTGCATTTTTTAGCCAAGCCTTTTTTTCTTTTTGCATATTAGGATTTTCACTTCCTCCTATTCCAGCTGTAATATAGTTCATATATTCACTACTATTCCCATAAGAAGAACCATATTTTGCAGCATCAGGATTATCGTATTTCATGGCTTCTAAAGAAGAAGAACTATCGCTTGATATTTTTTTACTACTTGAATTAAAAGGAGATTTTTTTGCTTCATAATGTCTTTTTAATTTATCTAGCTCCATTTCTTTCATAAATTCTTCATAAGGGTCTATTTCTTCTTCTGCTGTTTCTGTTCTTTCAGGTTCATAATTTTCTTCTATAATTTCTTCTTCATTTATTTTCTCTTCTATTGCTTCTTGAACTCTACTATTTCCATAGTTTTTTTCTTCCAACTCTCCTACATTCTTTTCTTGAAATCCAATTTCTTCTTCTTTTACTTCTTCTTTTTTATCTCCTCCAAAGAAAAAAGAAATTGACATTGCAACTACAACAATAAAACCTACAAGAATAACTATTGCTTTAATTAAATTTTTACTATTTATTTTTCTATCTGTTTTTATTTTATTTTTTGAGGAATCATTTAAGTTTAATTCTTTATTTTCTTCCATAATTCCCTCCTAAAAATTATAATTTTTATTTTTTATAATAATTGTTTTCTTCCCTAGTTTTAAAACTCCTTCTCTAAATATTCTATCTATAACAAATATTTTTAAGCCATGTTCAGTTTCTTTAACTCTAAATGTTACAAGAGCATACTGTTTGTCATCAGTTCTAACTAAGAAAACTGGCATTTCTTGTAGTTTTAATGGCATTATTAAGTATGTTTTTACTCCGTCATCAAAAATTTGTGTTGGAGTCCAAGATGTCTTTTTTGAAATAGTATAAGAATTATTTAAATTATCTAAATTTAATAAATTTATAGGTTCTGTTTCTTTTTTTATTTTTCTTTTTTTAGCAAATTCCTTTTGAGGATAAAGAAAATTTATCATTGGATTATACTCACTTAAAGTAGAAGATACTTTAAAATAATAAATATTTTCATTTGTTTTTACGACTAAATCCGTATCTAAATGTTCATCTATTACTTTTAATCTAATAGAATGTTTATCATCTATTGTATTAAAGTTAATGTTATCTCCCGTTTCAGAATACTCAACAACTTCATTTCCAAATGTTATTATTGTTTGATGTAGAGGTTTAGTGTATATTCTATAAGTGTTACCTGCTTTAAATCCAACATTTATAGGTTCTTTTCTACTTGCTGCACTATATAGGTTTATTTCATCTGCAAATACAAATGAAGAAATTAACATAAATATTGACATTATTATATAAACTCTTTTCTTCATTACTGCTCCTTTCTTTTATTTTTCTTCACTCATTGATAAGTCA
>JAGYHM010000043.1:0-4333 GCA_018457305.1 Fusobacterium sp.
ATAAATCCTTCTTTATCATCTACACCATTTTTAGAAATTTCCATAATTCCTACATCATATAGAGATTTTAAGAAACTGTTTCCATAATCAAAGAAGTAAGTTCCTTTGTCAACTAATTTCTTAATTGCTTGATAGTGTCTTTTTAATCCTGCATCTACTAATTCTCTAAATTTAACTCTATCTGTTCCTAAAAGTTCAGTTCTTTCTTCAAATGAAGTTCCAACTGGACAATATCCCCCATCATAAACTGCATGACAAGAAGTTTGGTCAGATAATAAGTCAATTTTTTTGTTATTTTCATCTGCATATTCTAATAATTCAACAACGTTTCCATGATATGCTATTGCATAAGGAGTTTTAGATGCTTGTTTTTCTTCTGCAACTCTGAATGCTTCTTCAGGAGTTTTAGCTATCATATTAACCCAACCTTGTTCAAGTCTTGTGTTAATTCTTGATAAGTCAACTTCTGCAACTATTCCAACACCTTTTGCTATTTCACATGCTTTTCCTTGAGCTCCACTCATTCCTCCAAGTCCTGAAGTTATGAATAATTTTCCACTTAAATCTCCATCAGCAGGTACTCCACAGAATAATCTTCCTGCATTTAAGATAGTTGAGTAAGTTCCATGAACTATTCCTTGAGGTCCGATATACATCCAACCACCAGCAGTCATTTGTCCATAGTTAGCAACACCTATTGCAGCTCCTCTTGCCCAGTTATCATAGTCATCAAATAAACCTATCATAAGTCCATTTGTGATTATTGCTCTTGGAGCACTAGGATTTGATCTAAATAACCCAGTTGGATGTCCAGATGCTACAACTAGAGTTTGATCTTGAGTCATATTTTCAAGATATTTCATAATAAGTCTATATTGCATCCAGTTTTGACAAACTTGTCCAGTTTCTCCATAAGTAACAAGTTCATAAGGATATAAAGCTATATCAAAGTCTAAGTTATTATCTATCATAACTTGCATTGCTTTTGCTTCTGTACATTTTCCTTTATACTCATCTATTGGTTTACCATAAAGTTGTCCTTCTGGTCTAAATCTATATCCATAAATTCTTCCATGTTCTTCTAATTCTGCTAAAAATTCTGGTGCTAACATTTCATGAAATTCTTCCGGAATATATCTAAGAGCATTTCTTACTGCTAGTTCTATATCATGATCTGATAATTTAACTATTCTTTTAGGTGCTCTTCTCATTGCTGGGTCTAATTTTGGTATCTCCATTGGGATATCTTCAGCAGTAAGTTTAATCGTCATTGCGTCATATACTTGTTTGTTTAACATTTAATAAATCCTCCTTAAAATTTTCTTAGAACTTATAATTAAAATTCTAAAGTTCCAACAACCTTTTCTACATTTTCTACTATTTTATTTGTTGTTATTATTCTTTCTGATTCGTGAATATCTTTATATGTTTCTCTATCTTCAGAAATATAAGTAACTGTTTTTCTCATTTCATCATAAGCGGCTTTTGCTGCAGGAGATAATCCTTCTTTTGCTCCTTTTAAATCAATTGCTTGACAAGCTGTCATAAGTTCCATTGCTATAACTTTTCTTGTATTTTCTAAAAGATCTTTAGATTTTTTAGCTGCTATAGAACCCATAGAAACGTGGTCTTCTTGGTTAGCAGAAGTTGGTATTGAGTCAACAGATGCTGGGTGAGCTAATATTTTATTTTCAGAAACAAGAGCTGCAGCACTGTATTGAACTATCATAAATCCTGAGTTTAATCCACCATTTTCTACTAAGAAAGCAGGTAATCCATGAGAGATTGCAGGGTTAACCATTTTTTCTATTCTTCTTTCAGAAACATTTGCCATTTCTGCAATAGCTATTCCTAAGAAATCAAATGGAAGTGCCATTGGTTGTCCGTGGAAATTTCCACCAGAAATAACTTCATCAGTTTCAACGAATATTAATGGGTTATCAGTAACTGCATTTATTTCGTTTTCTACTTTTTGTTTTACATACTCTAAAGTATCTTTACTTGCTCCGTGAATTTGAGGGATACATCTTAATACATAAGAGTCTTGAACTCTTTCTACACCTTGATGAGTTACATTTTTACTTCCTTCTAATATAGTTCTCATATTTTTAGCTGTTCTTATTTGTCCTGATTGTCCTCTTACTTCACCAATTCTATGATCATAAGCATCAACTATTCCATGAAGTGCTTCCATAGTTAAAGATGCAGCAATATCTAAATGTTTAGATAAGTTGATTGCATCATATAAAGTGTGAGCTCCTGTTGATGTTAATGCTTGAGTTCCGTTAGTTAAAGCTAATCCTTCTTTAGAAGAAAGAGAAGGTAGTATAGCTATTCCAGCTTTTTCCATAGCTTCTTTACCAGATAAAAGTTCTCCATTATAATATGCTTTCCCAAGTCCTAAAAGAACTAAAGACATATGTGCTAATGGCGATAAATCTCCTGATGAACCTACAGAACCTTTTTCAGGTATCCAAGGAGTTACATTTTTATTTAACATTTCCACTAAAGTTTCTACAAGAACTCTTCTAGCACCAGAGTATCCTTTTGCTAAGTTTACTGCTCTTAAGAAAACTATTCCTCTTGCTATATCTAAAGACATAGGATTTCCCACACTACAAGCATGACTCATAACTATATTTTTTTGTAATTGTCCTGTTTGTTCTTTATCTATACTTACATCTGCAAATTTCCCAAATCCAGTTGTAATCCCATAAGAAACTTTTCCTTCTTCAACATACTTATCCACTAAAGCTCTCGCTTTATCAATTTTTTCATAAGCCTCGTCAGAAATCTTCACTTTATAACCATTTCTAGTTACATTTATCAAATCCTCTAATGTAATTCTTTTACTACTTAATACTATTTCCAATATAAACACCTCCAAATTATTTATAAAATTTTTTTAATACTTAATTATTAAAATCATTTTAATAATTAATAAAAAAATTTTAAGTTAATTTATTATAAAATTTTTTTCAAAATAAAACGAATATATTTTTTAAATGATTACTATATAAAAAAGTAATTAAATGAATGTAATGAAATTTAAAATAAAATAATTTGTTTAAATTTAGAATAAAAATATAAAAACAAATCAAAAAAAATAAATTTTACTAGTTTTATTTTGAATAAAGAGTTATAATTACAAGGCATCACTATAAAAATTATAAGAGAGGAATTATATGTATCAAAAAGATGTTAAGGAAAACAATATAAATAAAATATTTAGACATATATTTGATATGGAAAATTCTGTTTCTATTTCAGATATTGCAAAGTCTACAAATATGAGTTTCCCAACTGTCAAAAGAGTTGTTGACGAATTTTTAGAAAAAAATATTATCTATGAATGGACATTAAGTAGTCGTGGAGTAGGTCGTAGAGCTGTTGAATATAAGTACAATGAAGAATTTACTTATTTAATTGGCTGTGGAATAGATGGAGAAAATTTAAAAATTATCTTAACAGATGCTAAAGGAAATCAAAAAATTAGTGAAACATATAAGTGTGGAGATAAAAATATTTTTAAAACTTTTAAAGAATTTCTAAAAGAATTTATTTTCAAGCTAGAAGATGAATACAAAGATAAAATAATGGGGATAGGACTTTCTATTCCGGGAATATACAGTCAAGAAAATGGTTTTTTTGAAATTCATACTTTAGAAAAAGAAAAAATTAGTGCTTTAAGAAATTTAGAAAAAGAAATAGGCTACTCTATATGGGTGGAAAATGAAGCTAATATGTCTGTACTTACTGAGGCTATTCTTGGAAATCATAAAAAACTAAAAGATTTTACAGTTGTTGTTATAAACGATGAAGTAACTTGTTCAACTTTTAATAAAATAAAATCTGATAATAGTGAATACTTTTTTAAGGCAAGCAGACTTAGTCGTATTATTATAGACTGTCATTCTCAAAAAACAGTAGGAGACTATATTTCTTGTAAGGCATTGGAAAATAAAATCAAAGAAAAATTAAATATAGATAGTATTGAACTATTTTTTGAAGAAAAAAAATATTGTGAAAGTGATTTAGGTAAAGAAATTTTAGAAGAATATGTATTTTATTTGTCAACTATTTTAAAAAATTTACTCTTTACACATAATCCAGAAAAACTAATAATTTCAGGTAAAATTTCTAAATATGAAGAATATTTATTACCTGATATTTTGGACTTGGTCTATGCTAAAAATCATCTTTTTTACAGAGGAAAAGATACAATAACATTTTCAAAATACAGGGAAAATGCTAATGTAATAGGAGCTTCTATTTTCCCACTTGTAGATAAAATGATGTAAACAAAGGGAGACAGCGTTCGCTACGCTCACTA
>JAGYHM010000043.1:4431-9596 GCA_018457305.1 Fusobacterium sp.
CCCGTGGCGAGCCCAAAAAGTCAAGTCATAATTATCTGACAAAATGTAAAATTTACAAAGGAGATTTAAAAAAAATGATAAATAAATATCTTAAACTTTTAAAAGAATATTCGCTAATTACAATAGGTTGTATTATCGTAGCTTTCTCAATGAATTATTTTTATTTAGGAAATAATTTGGCTCAAGGAGGCTTATCAGGTATTTGTTTAACAATTTATTATTTAACTAAAATAGAAGTTAGTTATCTCTATATTTTACTAAATATACCTTTGCTAATATTGGGCTATAAATTTTTAGGGAAAAATTTTATTTATAAAACAATATATGGAGCTATTACTTTAACTATATTTTTAAAATTATTTTCAGATATGAGAGGGCCAGGAGACGACATTCTGATTGGCTCTATTTATGCAGGAGCACTTACTGGAATAGGAGTAGGTCTTATATTTTTTACTGGTGGTTCTAGCGGTGGAATGGATATTGTTGCTAAAATTATAAACAAATACTATGGAATTCCAATAGGAAAAATAATATTTACAATGGACTGTTTTATTCTTTCAGGAGTTGCTATTATCTTGGGAAGAAGTGTTTTTATGTATACTTTAATTTCTGTTGTAGTTTGTTCAAAAGTTATAGATTTATTTCAAGCGGGTATGGTTAGTGCTAGAGGAATAAATATTATTACTAAAAAACCAGATATTATAACCAAAAGAATAAATGAAGAAGCAAAAAGAGGAGCTACAATAATAAATGGAATTGGTGGCTATACTAAAGGAGAGGTAACTCTTGTTTATTGTGTAGCTGGAAAATATCAACTTGTAAAAATTAAAAATATAGTCAAAGAAGAAGATCCTGAGGCATTTATGACTATCGGAGAAGTTCATGAGGTTATGGGAAAAGGATTTATTGAATTAGACTAAATTATTTTAGTAAAAAATATTATGTGAAGGAGAAATTTAATGGAAAATAACTGGGAAAAAAATTTATTAGCTGATTTGATGGAAGTTTTTTATAAACAAAGAAATAATAAAAATACAAAAATTATTGCTTTTATTGGGGAAGTTCTTTTTTCTCTATTTATAATTTATATAGCATTACCAGAATTGAGATATAACTCAAGCGAACAAGTAATAGTATATGGATTTTTATTTATTTTAATGTCTTTTATTTTTTATATGAAGATTATTAGAATACCTAAAAGAGAAGAAGCTATTAAAAATAATATAAAAGAGGTTGTTGAAAGAATTAAAAATTTTAAAGATTTTCAAGAGGGAAAGGCTAGATTTGATTTTAAAAAAGAGATGACTGAAAAGAAAATTGCTAAAATAGAAAAATCAATAGAAAAAAATATAAAAATATTATCAGAAGTTTCAACTTTAACAAAATATATGTCTTTATCTCCTATAAATTTTAATTATTTTCAGCATGAATATGTTAAACATTCAGCTGCTTTAGTAAATATACTTAGACAATTAAAAGAATTTAAAACTGATAATAAAATTTAAAAAAATCTGTGAAAATTTTCACAGATTTTTTTCTTATTTTTATTTAATATTTTTTTCTTGTAGCCAAAACACAACCTAAAACTACAATAATTGCTCCTAGTCCTTGATATAAATTTATTTTTTCTCCTAATGTAAAATAAGCTGCAACTGCTGTTGAAAGAGGAACTAACAATCTAAACATATTAAACACAACAACTCCCTGTGTTTGCATTATACGAATTGGAATTAACATAGATGAAAGCACCCCATAAATTCCAGCTAAAACAAGAAATATTAAAAGACCTTGATTTATTTCTTTTAATTGAAATATTTCTTTTCTTTGAATAGCAAAACTCAAATATAATATTCCCGATAAAATAGAAATAATTGTTGTCATAACAAGAGCATTTAATTTTTTAGCAACACTTTTAACTACTAAATTTTGTACAGACTGTATACAAATTGCTGTTCCTAAAAATATAGAGCCTTTTAAAAAATTAGAACTTTCTCCTCCTTGACTACCATATAAAACAAAAATTAAAGAGCCAGCCAATGCTAGAATACTTCCAATAAAAAAATTCTTATCCTTAACTTTTTCTCTTTCATCTTCAAAAAAGATTGAAGTTGTAATTACTGCAAGAGGTATTGCTAAAATTCCAAAAATACTTGCTGCTAAAGCTGAAGTATTTTTTATTCCCTCTGTTCCAAAGTACATATTAGTACTTAAAAAACATACTAATAACAACAATTTAAAAATAAGTATCGGTTCGTAAATAAGTTTCTTTAATTCTTCTCTAAATTTAAAAATTATTATTACTAAAAGAAGTATTCCACCAGATAAAAGTCTAACTCCATTATTTACAACAACAGCTAAATTTAAACTTAAAAACCTTGTTATTGGAAAACCTATTCCCATAAGAATGATGTAAACAATCCCCAACGAATAATCTTTTTTCATAAATGCCCCCTTGTATAAATATATTATTAGAATCTTTAATTCTACTTTAATTCTACTTTAAATACAAGCTTTTTTATTTTTTTCTCTTCTTCTACTTTTAACATAGCTAAGTGAGGCTCTTCAGGAAACAAAATTAAAAATTTATCTGGATTTAGATAAAATTCTGTATCTATTTTTCCCTCCACAAACATACAATCAGTATCTTCATTATAATTTTTATTTTCTACACATTTTTCTTTGGGAGCATAGGCAATTTTTTCTTCTCCTTCAATAACTATATGTATATCAATATATCTTTTGTGATATTCTAATTCTAAATTAGCTCTATCTCTTGTTATTCCAATATCACAATTAAAATATATGTTGTCTCCCTCTATTTGATTTTTTCCAATTTTATTATTAAGATACTTTTTTTCTAAAATAAAATCTATGACTTTATCTAATTTTTTTGAAAGACCTTTGTAAATTTTTATCTCTTTTATTTCTCCATATATCATTTTTTCTCTCCATATCACAATATTAAAAAATTATCTTTTATAAAAAAAGATAATTTTTTTTATTAGGCATTTAATAAGCCGTGTTCTGTATTTGTCAATCATTTATCTAGTACTATAATTTCTTATAGTCTCAAGCGACTTACCACGAAAGAGGACGAGCAGCCCCTGTTCTTTCTCTCTTAGTCTTGCTCCAAAGGGGGTTTACCAAGCTTTTTTAATCTCTTAAAAAACTGGTGGTCTCTTACACCACCTTTTCACCCTTACCATAAAAAATGGCGGTTTATTTTCTGTGGCACTTTCCTTAAAATTACTTTTAGTAGCCGTTAGCTACCCTTTTGCTCTATGGAGCACGGACTTTCCTCTGTTTTACAACAGCGATTAACTCAAATACCTAATTTTTATTTACTTTTTTCTTCTTTTTTGTTTATTTTTATAAACAAATCCTAACGCTCCTAATCCTAAAAATAAAATTATAGCAACTAATATATAATAATAATTTTTATTATTTTCTTTTTCATTTTGAGCTTCACTTAAAGACATTTCTTCCAAAGGAGCCATATTAACTTCTTCTAATGTTTCATATACTCCATCTAAAATAGCAAGTACATAATCAGAATACTCTTTATCTTCTAATATTTCCCCACTTTCATTTAATAACTTATCAATATCTTCTCTTTTTTCTTCTACATCAATATCTTTACTAAAAGAAACTTCAACTTTATATTTTTCTTCAGCTATTTTTTTTAAATTTATTATCAATGCTCTTTCTGGATTATTTATTACAAAACCCTCATCTTCATTGAAAGTATTTATAAAAATTAACATTTCTTTTTCTTTTTTTATTTCTTCTGTTTTTTTATTTATTTCTTCTTTTT
Organism: Fusobacterium sp.; assembly: GCA_018457305.1. Next base: position 8,246 of record JAGYHM010000043.1, read on the forward strand.
GAGTTTCAGTAAATAAATTTGAAGTATCATTTATTTGTGAAAAACTCAATAGTGAAAAAATTAAAAAACTTAATAATACTAAAATTTTCTTTTTCATTTTTATATCTCCAATTAATATCTTTCAAATTAACAGTATTCAAATATTGCCTTTCCATTATAAACTATGTAATCTATTTCACAATCTTTTAAAACTTCTATTATTATATCATAAAAGAAATTTTCACTTTCATAGTGTCCAAAATCTACTACACTTAAATTACTTTCTAAAGCATCAAGAGCATCATGATAAGTAATATCTCCCGTGATAAATAAGTCCACTTTTTCTTTTTTGGCTTTTCTCCAATATTTCATAGCCGAACCATTTACTATAGCTATTTTTTTTATTTTTATTTCTAAATCATTACTTATATATCTAAGATTTTTTATTTCTAATTTTTCTTTTAAAAATTCTATATAATCTTTTAAACTCATTTCTTTTTCTAAACTAAATACTCTACCTATACCCACATCTTCATCTGGAATTTTATCTAAAATTTTAGAATTTTCTACTCCTAATTTTTTTAAAACATAATCATTAAGTCCTTCTCTTGTTGCATCTAAATTAGTGTGAAGAGTATATAAGTTTATATCATTTTTTATTAGCTCTCTTATTTTTTTCCCGAGTACATCTTGCTCTTTTATATTTTTTACTGCCTTAAATATTGTAGGATGATGAGTTATTATTAAATCAACATTATTATTCTTTGCATTCTCTATACTCTCTAAAGTCGCATCTAATGAAAATTGAATTTTTTTTATATCTGCATCATAGTCTCCAATTAAAAGTCCAACATTGTCCCAATCTTCTGCATTTTGTAAAGGAAATTTTTTTTCTAATATTTTTATAATCTCTCTAAGTTTCATAATTCAACCTTCTCATTTGTCACAGATAATTTAAAAAGACTTTCTCTTAAAAGTTTATCTAAAGTATCACTATCAATTTTCATTATATTTTGTATATCTGTAAAGTTTTTTCTTTCTTCATAATCTAAACCAAAATATAAAGTCAATATTTCTATTTCTCTTAAACTTAATCTATATTTTAAATTAAAATAATCAAACATTGTATTTGATATATTTTCTAATCTCTGCATTTCTGACTTATGTTTTATTTTATTTTCTTGCTCTAATTTTTTAAGCTCTTCTTTCTTTTCATCATCTGCATTTTTTAAAGAAATTTTCACTTTCTTTGGTTTATTCTTTTCGTTCTCTATATACTGTTTAAAACCTAATTTCCTATATTCAGCATAAGAATTTATATGATTAAACATTTCTTTAACTATAAAATATGCCTTATATTTTTCAAATTCTT
>JAGYHM010000044.1 GCA_018457305.1 Fusobacterium sp.
TATTTTTATAAAATTTAATGTTTTTTAGTGCGAGGCGACGGCACGCCGTCGCAACCAGCGAGGCAGTCTAAATAAAACTGCATCTAAGAATGCTCTAAAATTGCTTCGCAATTAAGAGCCTCTAAGACAGTGAAGCGGGCGAGCCAAAATATTATAATAAGGAGAAAATAGATATGAAAGAAATTTTATTAAAAAAAATAAATGGTATAGAAGAAGTTAATTTCTCCAATATTGAAAAAGTAAATAATGAATTAGCTAGAAAAATGAAACCAAAAGATAGTTTAGGAATTTTGGAAGATATTTGTAGAAAAGTTGGCTCTGTTTACGGCTATCCTTTAAAAAAATTAGAAAAGAAATGTCATCTTGTTGCAGCAGCAGACAACGGAGTGATAGAAGAAGGAATCTCTTCTTGTCCACTTGAATATACTTCACTTGTTTGTGAGGCAATGTTAAATAGATTGGCTGCAATTGGAATTTTTACAAAAAATTTGAATGTTGATTTGAATGTTATTGATGTTGGAATTAAAACTGAAATAAAAAAAGATTACCCTAATTTATACAGAAAAAAAATAAAAAAGGGAACAAATAATTTTTATAAAGAAAAAGCAATGAGTATAGAAGAATGTGTTTCTGCTATAAATGTTGGAATAGATATGATAAATGAAAAAGCAAAAGATTTTGATATTTTTTCAAATGGAGAAATGGGAATAGGAAATACAACTACTTCATCTGCACTTTTATATTCTGTAACTAAGGGCGATATAGATATTATCGTTGGCAGAGGTGGAGGACTTTCAGATGAAGGTTTAAATAAAAAGAAAAAAATAATAATTGAAGCCTGTGAAAAATATGATACTTTTTCTATGGATATTATTGATATGATTTCAGCAGTTGGTGGACTTGATATTGCTTGTATGGTTGGAATGTATATTGGTTGTGCCTTAAATAAAAAAATAATACTAGTTGATGGATTTATATCTGGAGTGGCTGCCTTACTTGCTTGTAAACTAAATCCGAAAATTCAAAATTATTTAATTTTTACACACAGAAGTGAAGAAAAAGGTTTTGACATTATTTTAGATTTATTAAAAGAAAAAGTATTTTTAGAAATGAATATGAAACTTGGTGAAGGAACAGGGGCAGTCTTTGCTTATACTTTTATTGATAATGCAATAGATATGTTAAATACTATGAAAAGTCCTGATGAGATTTACGAATTATTTTATAAATAAGGGGCGACTGCGGAGATAAATCTCCTGTCGCCCTCTCTGGTGGGGGCGAAGCCCCCAAACCCCAAAAAAATATTTTCTATCTAAGATAAAAATTGTATTATAATTTTATTTTAAAATGTGAGTGCGACGCCATCGTGTCGCCAATCTGAGCCAGTGCCGAAGGCATGCAGGCGAGCCAAAGAAATAAAAATAAAAAAATTTTTATTTAAAATAAATTAAAAAAATTAAATAGTACTTGTTGTTTTATTTTAAAGTGTAAGTGCGACGCCACCGCGTCGCAACCAGCGAGCAGCGGAGCGGGTGAGCCAAAGAAAGAATTAAATCATAACTTTTTATTGTGGAAGTGATAAAATGAGTGAAATAAAATTTGAAAATAATAATGGACACAGAAAAAGAATAAGAGAAAAATTTTTGAAAAATGGTCTTGACTCTTTACAAGAATATGAAATTTTAGAATTACTTTTAACTTATTCTATTCCTAGAAAAGATACAAAAGACTTAGCCAAAAATTTATTGAAAAAATATAAAAAAATAGAAAATATTTTAACACTTAACGAAAGTGAATTAAAAAATATAAATGGCTTAGGAGAAAGTTCAATTGTCTTTTTGAAATTGATAGGACAACTTCCATCTATCTTATATGAAAATAAATTAAAAGAAGATAATATTTTAAAAATAAATAATAAAAATATTCTTTTAAAATATTTGAGGAGTAAAATTGCCTTTGATGAAATAGAAAGATTTTATGTTTTGTATCTTTCAAATTCAAATGAACTTATTGCTACAGAAGAAAAATCTTATGGAACTTTAGATAAGAGTGCAGTTTATCCAAGAGAAATTTATAAAGATATTATAAAGTATAATGCCAAGGCGATTGTACTTTCTCATAATCATCCCTCTGGAAATATAAAACCTTCAATGAGTGATATAGAATTAACAAAAGAAATAAAAAAAGGTGTGCAACTTTTTGATGCTATACTTTTAGAACATATAATAATAAGTAAAGATTCATATTTCAGTTTTTTGGAAAATGATTTAATATAGAGTGGGGGAAACTGCGGTTTGCTTTGCAAACCTGTTTCCCATCTCTGCGAGGCTTGGGGCTCCGCCCCCCCCCCCCCAATTATAAAAAAAAGATTTTTAAGGCGAAGCCTTAAAGTGGATTGTCGCCACTGCGACACACCTGCGAGCAGGGCTTTGCCCGTGGCGAGCCAATTAAATAATTAAGGAGAATAAAATTTAATGGAAAATAAAGAAAATCATAAAAATAATTATAATCATAATAATCATGGTAAAAAAAATAAAAGTTCTGATCCAAATAAATTATATAATGTAGTTGCTGTTATGTTTGAGGCAACTAAAAAGAAATATTATTTTGAAGTTTCAGAAGAAATGAAATTAAAAAAAGATGAAAAAGTTATAGTTGATACTGCAAGAGGAAAAGAAATAGGAATAATTTCTAATTTACCTATTAAAATGAAAGAAAAAAATCTAATTTTACCTCTTAAACCAGTTTTAAGAAAAGCAACAGAATACGAGGCAAAAACTTATGAAGAATTAAAAGGAGAAGCTAAAAGAGCTGCTATAATTTGTAGAGAAAAAATAGATTTTCATAAACTTGAAATGAAACTGATAACTTCGGAAATAACTTTTGATAAATCAAAAATGACTTTTTATTTTACAGCCAACGGTAGAGTTGATTTTAGAGAATTAGTTAAGGATTTGGCTAGTTCTTTTAGAACAAGAATAGAGTTAAGACAAATTGGTGTAAGAGATGAGGCAAGAATTTTAGGAGATGTTGGCCCTTGTGGAAAAGAATTATGTTGTAAAACTTTTTTAAATAAATTTGATTCCGTTTCTGTAAAAATGGCAAGAGACCAAGGACTTGTTATAAATCCAACAAAAATTTCAGGAGTTTGTGGTAGACTTTTATGTTGTATAAATTATGAGTTTGCTCAATATGAAGAAGCTCTTAGAAAATTCCCTGCTGTTAATCAAAAAGTTAAAACAGAGTTTGGAGAAGGAAAAGTTGTGAGTATTAGTCCATTGAATGAATTTTTATATGTTTACTTGGAAGAAAAAGGAATAACAAGATTTGATTTACAAGATATTACTTTTAATTTAAAAGAGGCTCACTCTTTAAAAAATATAAAAACTAAAGAAGAAAAAGAACACAGACATTTAGAGAAAGATTAAAGTAAAAGGGGGCAACAGCGGAAATTTTGTTTCCTGTTGCCCTTTATGGTTGGGGGCGAAGCACCCAACTCCCCCTAGAAATTTATGATTAAAATTTATTATAGGATTATTATAGTTTTTTAAAATAAGAGAGAAAAAATATGAAAAAAGAAATTTTATTAAACGAAGATGAATATATAGAAAAAATAAATGAAAAATATAAAATTATTCAAAAAGAAAAAGGTTTTAAGTTTGGAACTGATACCGTTCTTCTTTGTAAATTTATATCTGAAAATATAAATTTAGAAAAATATAAAAATATTTTAGATATAGGCACAGGAAATGGAATTATTCCAATTCTTTTATCTGAAAATTTGAAAATAAATAATTTTATTGGAATGGATATACAAGAAGAAAATATTGAAAGAGCCAAAAAAAATATAAAATTAAATAATTTAGATAATTTATACTCGTTTGAATGTTGTGATATAAAAAAATATGAAAAGGGAAATTTCTTTGATTTAATAATTTCTAATCCGCCTTATATGGAGCAGAATGGAAAGAAGATAAATGATAATTCTCATAGAGCAATTTCAAGACACGAAATATTTTTAAACTTAAAAGATTTTATAAAAAATTCAAAAAGACTTTTAAAGCCGATAGGAAAACTCTGTTTTATTCATAGGACTTTTAAATTAGTAGAAATTATTAAAGAATTAGATGAAAATAAATTTTCAGTTGAAAAAATAATTTTTATTTATTCTGAAAATAAAGAAACGAACCTTATGTATGTTCAGGCTGTAAAAGGAAAACAAGTTAAATTAAAAATTGAAAATTATTTTATATAAAAAAGGCGAACTGCGTCCTTCGGACTGTTCGCCTTCTCTACGAGGCTTGGGGCTATGCCCCAAACCCCAGAAGCAAAAATCAAAATATAACTTTTTTATATTATAAAAAGGGGCGACAACTAAGTCGCCCCTAATATTTTTATTTAAAAAATTATTTTTTAATTTCAAGAGTTTTCCATGCTCCCAAAATATTATTTTTAACTTGAACTTTTTTATCAGCAGTAATTTTAATTTTTTTATAAGGACTTACATCTAAAATATTTCCATTTTTATCAGAAATATAAATTTTTTCTGGTGGAAATTTTAAATATTTTCCTTTTAAGATAGCATTGATTTTTTCTAAATATTTTTCTTTAATATCTTCTAAATAAATATAAATATGATTTTTATAAGATCTATCTGGAAATGCTACAAAAACTGCCCCTCCTCCCTTTATAATTGGAACTGAAAAGCCACCAGTATTCCAATCAGAAACATATTTACTTTTTGATACATAACGAACAGAATAATATTTTACAGGAATAATAACTTTTTCATTTAAGTTCATAACACCAATAAGTTTATCTTTTTTATTTGTCAGCTCTATATTGTTATTCATAAGAGTTTTTAAACGGTAATCTTTATATTTTTTTGTATCTATAATTTCATTAAAATTTTCATCAACAATTTTAGTAAGAATATCATTATCATATATTTTCCAAGTATTTTTAAAGAAAGGAGAGATAGAATATTTTTTATTTTTAAATGTGTAAACAACTTTTTGATTTCTTTTATCAACCACAAAAACTTTATCTTTATTTTTAGCCAAAATTATATTAGAATTTTTAAACCAATCCTCAAATTTTGTATATTTTCCCAAAGGAATTAAAGTATTTAATTTGTCATCAAGTAAAGTGGCAAAATTATTTTTATAAAAAATTATTTGCTTACCACTAATTTGTTCAACTTTATCATAAGCAGGTTTAATTAGTTCTTTTCCTTGAAAATCTACTAAGCCAATTTTTTTATCTTGTGTCCATACAGGAATATATTTTCTATCTTCAAATTTATCATCTGGCCCATAAGGATTTACTAATTGAAGAGATAAATATTCATATTTACCGACTGGAATTATAAAATTTCCATTTTCATCAAGAAGTCCATAACTTGTATCTCCATTAGGAAAGCCATCATCATCTCTCATCAACCATAAATTATGATTTAAAACTTTATCAAAAACAAGAAAACTAGATTTATGTAAAATCTTTCCGTCAGAATTTATTAAATAACAGTCAGGACGATTTTCTTTACTATAATTTTTACGATTTTTAGGTCTAATATAAATTAAATTCTTTGATAGAATTTCAATTCTCATTTCTTTAAATTTACAAGGAACAATTATTTTTCCATTTTTTTCTAAACCGTTTAATCCATTTTGAGAACTTACATAAATATTATTATAAACTTTTTCTCCAGCTTTAGAAAAATTAAAAACATTTTCGTTCCATTTTTCAGCATAAGATAAATTAGTTAAGAGCAAAAAACTTAAAATTATTTTAAATATATTTTTCATTTCTTTTTTCTCCTCCCCTTATTTTTTATTTATAAAATTATAACATTAGTACTAAAAATTGTATAATTTTAATGTAGATTTAAAATTTTTCTGTGATATAATTTAAGGAAAAAAGGGGCGACTGCGGAAACTTCGTTTCCTGCCGCCCTCTTTGGTGGGGGGCTTCGCCCCCCAACCCCCAAAAAATTATTTTTATAAAATTTAAGTGTGAGGCGACAGAATTTATACTCGGCAGAGTACATCAAAATTATTTTTTCATAAATAAAAATTTTAACAAGGGAGCATGCTCCCTTGCTAAAAAAAATTCATATAATGGAGAACAAAATGAAAATTATAAATTATATAAATAAAAATTTATCTTTATTAAAAAGAATATTAAAAATTGTAACTCCAACGGTTATTGATATTTTTACTCAAATTCTTTTAATTGCTATTGATATGATGATGATAGGAAGAATTGGAGCAGATGCAATCACTGCCATTGGGCTTGGAAGTGCACCTTACAATACGATACTACCAGCCTTATTAGCAGTTGGAATAGGAACATCGGCTCTTGTTAGTCGTGCTTATGGAGCAAAAAAATATGATGAAATAAACAATTCAGTTATACAAAGTTTATTTATTACTATACCTCTTTCATTGATTTTGGTTGTAATTTTTTATTTCTTTTCTTTAGATATTGTAAAAATAATTGGAAGAAGCGAAGATTTGAATTTATTTTTGGCAAAAGAATATTTAGATACAACTTCAATTAGTATATTTTTTGTAGGAGTAAACATAGTTTTTTTAAATGCTTATAGGGCAATAAATAAAACTCATTTACCTATGATAGCCAATGTAATTTCTTTAATTGTAAATACGAGTTTAAATTATATTTTCATATTTATTTTAAATATGGGAGTGTTTGGAGCAGGAATAGGAACAACAATTTCTCGTTTGCTTGTAACTTTAATATTTTTATATTTGGCTTTTGTTAGACAAAAATATTTAATTAGACTTAAACTAAAAGAATTTAAATTTGATAGATTTCTTTCAAGAAGAATTTTTAAAGTTGGAATACCTGCTGCCTTCGAGCAACTTGCATTAAGGGGTGGGATGTTAATTTTTGAAATGATGATAATTTCTCTTGGAACTATAAACTATGCAGCACATAAAATTGCTTTAACTGCTGAATCATTTTCATTTAATTTTGGTTTTGCATTTTCTATTGCAGCGACGGCTTTAGTTGGACAAGAACTTGGAAAAAATGATCATCACGGTGCAGAAAAAAATGCTTATGTCTGTACGGCTTTATGTTTAATTATTATGTCGTTTATGGGGCTGATATTTTTTATTTTTCCACAAATTTTAATTTCATTTTTTACGAAAGATATTGAAGTAAAAAAATTAGCAATAGATGCTTTGAAAATTGTTTCAATTTGCCAACCTTTCTTGGCAGTGTCTATGGTTTTGAGTGGAGCATTAAGAGGAGCAGGGGCGACAAAAACAGTTTTACTTATAACTTTTTTAGGAATATTTTTAGTGAGAATACCAACGACTTATTTTTTCTTAAATATTTTAAAAACTGGTTTGCTTGGGGCTTGGGTTGTGATGAGTATTGATTTGAGTTTTAGATGCTTAATTAGTTTTTGGGTATTTAAAAAAGGTAAGTGGAGATATTTAGAAGTATAAAAATAAAATAATAAAAATGGAGGGAGTATGGAAAACTCAAAAGTAAATTTAAAAATAGAAAGTTTTTTAGATTACAAATTTTTATCAAACTTAGACTTTAATTCAAAAGGAAATTTTTTAGCCTTTACTCTATCAGAGGCTGAGCTAGAAAAAAATAAATATAAAAATTCTATTTATGTTTTAAATACAGAAAATAAAAAAATTAAAAAACTAACTCACACAGAAAAAGAAAAAAATTCTCTGTGGCTTGATGAAAATAAAATTTTATTTTCTGCTAATGACAGAGATGAAAAATTAAAAGAAAAAATTAAAAACGGAGAGCAATGGACAGCCTTTTATTGTTTAGATTTAGAGGGAGGGGAAGCATATAAATATATGGATATTCCTTTAAGTCTTACAGGAATTAAAAAAATTGATGAGAACTCTTTTATTTTAACTGGAATTTTTGATAACTATGGCAAAGATATAAATAATTTAAAAGGTGAGGCTAGGGAAAAGGCAATAAAAGAATTTAACGAAGCCAAAGATTATGAAATTTTAGATGAAATTCCTTTTTGGAGCAACGGAACAGGTTTTATAAATAAAAAAAGAAATAGATTATATCATTTTGATAGAGAAAAAAATATTTTAACTCCTATCACAGATGAATATACAAACATAGAATTATTTAATCTAAACGAAGCCAAAGATAAAGTTATTTTTATTGCAGAAACTCACAAAGATAAACTTGAAATGCCTAACGGACTTTTTGTTTATGATTTAAAAACAAAAAAAATTGAAACTATTGTTGATGATGGAGAATTAAATTTTTCTTTTGCTGATTTTATAAATAATAAAATTGTTTGCTCAGCCAGTGATATGAAAAATTTTGGAATTAACGAGAACCATAAGATTTATTTAATTGATTATGAAAACAATCCCGCCCACGCTAACGCTGGCGGGCTTACTTTAGGGGCTACACCCCCAAGCCCCCAATCAAAAATAAAAATTGATTACGAAAGTAGTCCCGCTAACTCAAAAATAAAATTAAAATTACTTTATGATAATGATAGTTGGCTAGTGTCAACTGTTGGTTCAGATTGTAGATTAGGTGGAGGAAAATCTATAAAAGTTGTGAAAGATAAAATTTATTTTATTTCAACTGAAAATGACAGTTCTTATTTGTACTCACTTGACTTAAACGGAAAAATTCAAAAATTAACTGAGGCTGATGCTTCTGTTGACTGTTTTGATATAAGTTCTGATGAAAATAAAATATTTTATATCGGAATGAAAAATTATAAATTACAAGAAATTTATGAATTAGAAAATAATATTTCAAAGCAAATCACAGACTTTGATAATAATTTAAGGAGTGTTAGGGGCGAAGCCCCTACATTAGAGGGCAACAGTCCGAAGGACGCAGTTGCCCCAGAAAAGAAAAAAGTTATTTCAAAACAAATCTCTGCCTTCAACAATAAAATTTTTGAAAATTTCAAAATCTCTGCCCCAGAAAAAGTTTTGTTTGAAACTAATGGAGATACAACAGAAGGTTTTGTAATTAAACCTGTTGATTACGATGAAACGAAAACTTATCCTGCCATACTTGATATTCATGGTGGACCTAAAACAGTTTATGGAAATATTTTTTATCATGAAATGCAAGTTTGGGCTAACCTTGGTTATTTTGTTTTCTTCTGCAATCCACATGGAAGCGATGGAAAAGGAAATATTTTTGCAGATATTCGTGGGAAGTACGGTACGGTAGACTACGAAGATATAATGAACTGGACGGAATATGTCTTAAAATCTTATCCGATTGATAAAAATAGGGTAGGAGTAACAGGTGGCTCTTACGGTGGCTATATGACTAACTGGATTATTGGACATACAGATAGATTTAAGTGTGCCGTTTCACAAAGAAGTATTTCAAACTGGATTTCAAAATTTGGAGCAACTGATATTGGT
>JAGYHM010000045.1 GCA_018457305.1 Fusobacterium sp.
ACTACAGCTATGACAGGAGCATTAGCTGCATTAAAACCAATGCAGTTTGACCCAAGACAAAAAACTCAAATTATGGCAGGAGTAGGAAGCTATAAAAATAATCAAGCTATAGCAGTAGGAATGGCTCATTACTTCAACGAAAACTTTATGATGAATGCTGGATTATCAGCAGGAACTGGATATAAAAATAACTATGTAGCAAATGCAGGATTCACTTTAAAACTAGGCAGTAAAGATGATAGAAAAGATTATACTGAAAGATATGAAGCAGGTCCAACTCAAGCAAATTATCAAATGCAGCTAGAAATAGAACAACTTAAGAGAGAGATAAAAGCATTAAAAAATAAATAGTTATTAATATTGGTATACTCCACTACCTAAATGGTGGTTTATATATTAGGAAGTGGGAATATCCCCCTTCTTTCCTACTTCCACTTTTTGAATATTTTGTGATATAATAATTTATAACTTTAATATAGGAGGTGTAAAAGATGACAAAAAAAGAATTTATATCTGCATTTGCTAAAAAGACTGAATTAACAATAAAAGATTCTGAAAAATTAGTTAAAGCGTTTTTAGAAACTATTGAAGAATCTTTAGCTGCCAAGAAAGATGTAAGATTTATTGGATTTGGAACTTGGGAAATTAAAAAAAGAGAAGCAAGAGAAGTTAGAAATCCACAAACTGGAAAAACAATTAAAGTAAAAGCTAAAAATGTTGTTAAATTTAAAGTTGGAAAAAGTTTAGCAGATAAAATAGCAAAAATAAAGTAACAAAATCTATGTATTTTTTAAATAGTATTGTGATTTTTTAGTTTTTCTAAAAAGGAAAATTGAATATTGAATTACACTCCAAAAAAGAGAAGATAAAATCTTCTCTTTTTTTCATGGATAACTGATAATTTAATTTTAAAAAGTATACTTTTTGAAACTCCTATTTTTTATAAAAAATTTAAGGGTATTTTTTAAAAAAATAGTTCCAAAAAAAGAATAAATAATTATAGACTTTTTGAAACTAAAATGATATAATATAGGAGTAGAAATAAATAGTCAAGTTGGCTGAATAAAAATAGGAGAAAAAATGAAAAATAATGAAATTTCTAAAAGATTAAAAAAATATGAAGATAAAATTTCAGATGAAGAAAAAATAGGGGAAGAGTTATTTATAAAAAATACTAGAGCTAGAGGGGCTATGTTTCATATTTTATGGATGAATATGGTAGAACCTTATATAGAGAAATCTAAATATGAGTTTTGTCATGGAAATGATGTACTTTTAAAAAATATTTCAGATGAAGATGATAGAATTATTTCAAAATTTTTATTTTATTCAGTAGCCTATTTAAAGTATTTGGGAAAATATCATTTTAGAAAATTTGATGAAAATATAGATAGAAAACATTTAGAAAAGTATGAAGAAATTTTATATAAACATTTATTTGATTACTAAAAACTAAAAAAGAAGGAGTAAGAATGAAAGAAAGATTTGAGAAAGAAACTAAAAAATATATTTTAAAAAATAAAGATATTTCTATTTTAACATTCAATTATGAAAAAATTATTGATAATACTAAATTTGGTGAATTTGCTACTTATCATATAAAAAATATAAAAGTTTTAGAAGATAGATTACTTCCAGTTGATTTTTTAGAAAACTTTTCAAATTTACAATTAAATTCTCCAAACCTTAAAAAATGGATTAATGGAAGAAAAGTTCCTTCAAACAGAGAGAATGTTGAAGAAATTTTACTTTATAAAGGAATAAATGACAATAATAATTTTATGAGATACATAGAGGTATCATTTGGACTTTCTTTAAATGATAGTTACTGGATTTTACCTGAAGATAAAAAAGATTATTTATGGAAAGATTATAATTTATATGAAAACAAATTTGATGAAATGCTAACTTTAATAGCTTTTGGAGAAAATAAAATTCATACTTCATATAGTAATGAAATTAAAATTTCTCCTGAATATACAACAGATGGAATGTTAGCTAAATGTTGGATTATTATTGATGATAAAATTTATCTTTTTAAAAAATCTTCTAAAGAACATCAAAAAGAAGCATACACTGAATACTATATGGCTCAAATAGCTGAAAAAATGAAATTTAAACATATTGATTATGATTTAATTAAATTTAAAGATGATTTAGTTTCAAGTTGTGAATTATTTACAAGTGAAGATATAGGCTTTGTACCTATACATAAATTTTTAACTAGGGAAGAAGTAGTAAAAGAAGAATGGAAATTATTAGAAATTATTTCAGAAAAATATGGAGAAAAAGATTTAGAAGATTTAATGTTATTTGATTCAATAGTTTTTAATAAAGATAGACATTTAGGAAATTTAGGACTTCTTATAGATAATAACACTAATGAAGTAATTAGTTCTGCTCCAATTTTTGATAATGGAAATTCTATATTAAATTTTACAGATAATACCACTGATAAGTTAAGCTTTTATGGACAATCAAAGATGAATATCTCTTTTGATGAACTAGGAAAAGTTTTTGTAAAAGAAAGACATCGTAAAAATTTAGAAGATTTAAAAACTTTTTCTTTTAAAAGACACAATAAATATAACTTGTCAGAGAATACTTTAATAAAAGTAGAAAACTTTATAAAAGAGAGAGCAACTCAACTATTATCTCAGTTAGATAAAAAAAAAGAATTAAGTAGTAATAAAAAGAAAGTGAAAATCAAGAAAAAATCAAAAGATAAAGAAGGAAATGAAAGATGAAATTTAATCAGCCAACTTGGCTGAATATAAAATGGAGGTAAAAAATGAAAAAATTTAAAGAAGAAGCTGAAGAAAGATTGAATAAGAATTTAAATGAAGTTTTTGGAAAAGAATTAAAACTAAAAGATTTAAAGAGTGTTATTTTAAATTTTAATGGAGATATTTTAGATGATTTTTTAGTAGTTAGCTCTGATGAAGAAAAAGAATTTTATGTAAAATTATTTGAATTAGCTTTACAAGAAAAACAAAAAGAAGTAATAAAAAAAGGTGTATTCTAATGACAGAAGAAAAAAACTTATATATCTTTGCAGGTGTTAATGGTGCAGGAAAATCTACTTTATATAATTCAAATATTGTTACCAATTTAGAAAAAATTTTTAATAACTCTGTTAGAATAAATACTGATGAAATTGTTAGAACATTTGGAGATTGGAAAAATGAAGCAGACCAAATTAAAGCTGCAAGAATAGCAATTAAATTAAGAAATGAATGTTTTAAAGAAGGAAAATCATTTAATGAGGAAACTACTTTGACAGGAAAAAGTATTTTAAAAGTAATAGATAAAGCTGAGCAATTAAAATATAAAATTCATCTATTTTATGTTAGTGTAGATAATCCTGAAATTGCAAAAGAGAGGATTAAAAATAGAGTAAAAAAAGGCGGACATCATATTCCTGATAAAGTTGTTGAAAAAAGATACTATGAGTCAATTGAAAATTTACAAAAAATTATAAATAAATGTGATGTTATTAAAATTTTTGATAATACACAAATTTATAAAAAAATTTGTCTCATTAATAAGGAAAAAAAGATATTTTATTTTAGTAAAGATATTCCTGAATGGTCAAAGAAGATTATTAATAAATTAAAACTAGAAAATAAAAAAGTTAATAAAAATATAAAGATACCTAAAAAAACAAAAGAAAAAGATAAAGGAAATGAAAGATAAAATGATTTATGGATATGTTAGAATAAGCTCAAAAAATCAAATAGAAGATAGACAAATAAAATCTTTAAAACTGGCAGGAGTTTCATCAGATAATATTTATGTAGATAAGGAATCAGGGAAAAATTTTGACAGAACTTCTTGGAAAACTTTAATGGCAAAGTTAGTTGTAGGAGATGTAATAATAATAAAAGAATTAGATAGGATGGGAAGAAATAACAAAGAATTAAAAAAAAATTTTGAGTTAGTACAAAAAAAAGGGTGCTATTTAGAAATTTTAGAAAATCCTTTACTGTCTACAAGAAATAAGTCAAAATTAGAAATAGAATTAATCCAGCCTTTAATATTACACTTACTTGGATATTTTGCAGAAAAAGAAAGAGAAAAGATTTTAATAAGACAAAAAGAAGCCTATGCTTCTTTGACAGTAGATAAAAAAGGAAGAAAAATTTCAAAGAGAACAAATAGAGTTATAGGAAGACCTAATAAAATAGAAAATCTATCCACAGAACAAAAAAGATATATAAGAGCTTGGATAGATGGAAGTATAAAAATATCAGATTGTATAAAAAATACTAAGCTAAGTAAAAGCTCATTATTTAGAATAAAGAAAAACCAAATCTTTTAAAAAATACTAATTTCTATATTAAATAAAAAAAGGAGTGATAAATTATGATTAAATTTTGTGTAGCTTTTGTAAAAGCAATTTTTTATTATCTTTTAGGAAGTATTTTAATATGGTGTATTACTGGAGGTATAATTGTTTATTTAGTAACAAAAGTATTTTAATTGAAAAAAAATAAAGGGAAATTTAAAATAGGAAAGGGGTAAAAATTATGTTAGGAAGTTTAATGTCATCAGGAATTATAGTTTTAATATTATACTTATTTTTAACTTTTAATGAAAGATATAAAAAAAGTTTTTCTAAAGATTGTATTCTAGTAACATTTATAATGCTGCATATGATTATTTTGATATATTCATTTAAAATACTGGATAAACTTATATATGCAACAAATAAAAATCTAAACTTTACTTTTATTCAACTATTAAAAATAAGTTTCTTAGAATTATGGCATAGCTCTTTTCAATTAAGTATAGTTGGGTTTAGTTTTATAGCAATTTTTGGTATAATGTGGAATTTTTTCAATAATTATCTTGGTTGGAAATATTTCATTTATGTATTTAAAAAAAGAAGCTAGGAATAAAAACAAGTCATAATATAAGTCCAATATCATTTTTAAAACTTATATTCAGCTTATTAAGAAGCTGTTTAAGGCTTCATAAATATATAAGAGGTAATATGTGTTACCTAAAATATTTATAGATTTTTTTAGAGAAGATTTTATCTTCTCTTTTTTTATACGAAGTCAATGGGGAAATTCTAAAATAAAATTTATTTTATTTGAATTTACCAAAAACATTTTAATAAATTAAAATGAGGGCAAAGCCCCACGAGTTCGTTTCTGCAAATTTTAATTTGAGAAACGAGGAATCGTGCCTTGATAAAATCAAGGGAAAAAAAGAGAATTTTTCAATTTGAAATTTCGGCAAAAATATGCTACTATTTATATAAGGAAATTTAATTGAAAAACTTCCTTATATTTAAAGAAAATAGAGCAGTAAAATATTATTCTTATCTTCTAAAAGAGGTATACTTATAAGGGAAAAAACAAAACCTTTTAGTGTATATGAGAATGACAATAAAATAAACCAATAATAAAAAATGGGAAACACCAAAACCATACGATTTTTTCGTATGGTTTTTTGTTTATATAAAATTTATTTGAAAGGAGAATATCTGTGAGTATATTTAATTTCCATATATCTAACTCAAAGAGTGTTACTAAAAAAAATATAAAAGCAAGTGAACACTACAATTATATATCAAGAGCAGAGCAATATTCTCCTAAATCATCAAATGAAGTTACTAGAGAACAAGAAATTCAATCTGCTCTTTCTCACTTAGAGTATGTCCAAAGAAAAAATGCTTTTAGTCATCATGATGACTACGAAGATTTAGTTGTATCTAAAGATAATAATATGCCATCTTGGGCTGAAGAAAATCCAGCAGTATTTTGGATCGCTTCTGAAAAGTATGAGAGAGCAAATGGAAGAACTTACACAGAATTTTTAATATCTCTTCCACATGAATTATCAGACAAAGAAAATGAGAATCTAATTGATACATTCTGCAAAGATACTTTTGGGAAAAGTTTTGTATATTCTTATGGTATTCACTCTAAACCTTCAAGTGTAGAAGAAATACAAAATATACACTGCCATTTAATGTTCTGTGAAAGAAAGCTTGATGGAATATATAGAGAGCCTGAACAATTTTTTAAAAGATATAATTCAAAATACCCTGAAAGAGGTGGAGCAGGAAAAGATAGATTTTGGAATAGAGCTGACATGTTTAAAATTACTAGAAAAAATTGGGAACGAATACTTAATAAAGAACTAGAAGCAAGAGGTTTAGAAAAAGTAAGTGCAGAAACATTAGAGTTTCAAAGATTAGAAGCTATTACAGCAGGAGATATATTAAAAGCAGAGTTTTTAGATAGACCTGCTATTAACTGTGATAGTAGAGTAATGATGAAATATAATAAGTATGGAGAAGACTCATTAACTACTTTAGAAAAAGAAGAATATGAATTATTTTTGATTGCTAAAGAGATAAGAGATATAAAAAAAGAAAATTATAATGAACTTAAAAATTCTAATCATATAGAAAAATGTAAATATATAGGAAAAAATCTTATTAGAGATAGAGCTAAGTATGCAATTCATAAAGCTAAAAGTCAAAATAAAGAAATGGATAAATTCAATTATTTTGAACAAGCTAAAGAACAGCTTCCATTTGCTTTTGCTGGAAATGGAATTTTATTAGAAGAATATAACAATGATAAATTTGATGCAGAAATAAATAAAGCGTTTTTAGATACTTTTGAAATAAAGGAAAATCAATTTATAAAAAATGAAGTTTCTTCTGATTTAGAAATGCCTTCTTTATATAAAGATTATAAACCCAATATTGATATAATCTCAATGTACCCTGATATAATTAAAAATTTAGAAAAAGATAGAAAAAAATTAGAATCAGATAAAAGAACTTTAGTTAGTAATATAAAAACATCAATAATAAAATTTGAACTTCCTTATTATGAAGAAGCTGTTTTTAATATTTCAGCTAAAGGAATTAAATCTGATGAATTAACAAATATTAGAGAACTATATAATAAGAAAAATTTAATTGAAAAAGAATTAAATGATAAATCCATATTTAAAAAATTCTTTAAAAATGAAAAAGAAGAAATTGAAAAAAGAAAAGAAATTGAAGAAATCAATGATAAGTTATTTGAGTTATACAAATATGAAATTTCTAAAGAATTACAAAAAGAACTATTTATTGAAAAATTTAATATCTTAAAGAGAGAAGAGAAAAATAATCCTGAAATATTTGAAAAACATCAGTCTTCTATGAACTTTATGATAAATGACTATGTGAAAATAAAAGAAGAGATTGAAATAAATAAAACTGGAAGCAGATATGCTTCTGATGAATATTCAAGGTATTCAAAAGAAATTGAAAAAGAAGAAGATAAATTAAGACCTTTAAAAAATAAAATTGAAACATTAATTTATAGTGTAGCTTCCCTTAAAGAAAAAGGAAGCTATAACATGAATAATGACAAACTAAAAGTATATAGATTAAGAGACTTAATTAAAGAAGAAAAAATAGAAAGCAATAGTATATTATTTGATAAAGTATGTACTTCTATATTAAAAGATGCTGTTAAAAAACAAGATTTTTATAAAGAAGCTATAGAATCTGATTTAAATGTAGCTTCAAAAGATTTTATAGTAAATTTTGAAGTAATTAAAAATTTAGAAAAGTTAATAAATAAAGAAAAAACATTAAGTAATTTAGTTAAGGAAATTGATAATCTTAAAGAAAATGAAGTCTATAAATTTAATAAAGCTTCAGAACCTAAAATAGAAATTAAAAAAGAAGAAAAAGAAATAGAGTCAAAAGAAAAGGAAAGTATTTTAAAATATCTAGCTGCTTGTTCAATGCTTGATGAAAATATCTATTCTCAAGAAAAAACAAAAGAATTATTACTTAATGAAGATAGACTATTAAATATAGCTCAAAAAAGTAATATTTCAATGGAAA
Source organism: Fusobacterium sp. (assembly GCA_018457305.1). The sequence goes on from JAGYHM010000045.1 coordinate 7,871, forward strand.
AAGTCGTTTTAAAATACAGAAGAAAACTTAGTGATTTAACTTTAGATACAGAAGATTTAAACCAAAAAGTTAAAGTTTCTAAAACTGCTTTAAATGATTTAGAACTTAATCCAAGTTTTATTAAAAATTGTGAAGAAATAAAATCTGACTTATTAAAAGAAAGAAAAATATTATTTGCAAAAATTGACAAAGCAAAATTATTAAAACAAAATGCAAATGATTTATTTACTAGTTCAAGAGAAATAACTTCAAAATTGAAAAAAATTGAAGAAATTTTAGAAAATAAAGAAAATACAAAAGAAGCTAAAAAAGTTATTGATACTACAGATTCTCTAATTGAAAAAAATACAAATAAAAAGAAAGAAATTAAATCAGAATCTAAATTTATACCTAAAAAAGCTACTTCAAGAAAAAAAGATATTCCTGAATCAAATAATTCTTCTCCTATCTTTGGAATTAAAATTCCAAAGAAAAAGAGAAAAGGGCTTGTTGATGAGGAAGATGGTATCGTAAAAGAATATGGAGATGAAAGATAATTTAAAAACACTATATCATTAGTTGATATAGTGTTTTTTTAAAGTATAACCTTATTTTTTTATCTTTCATTTTGCTTGTTTTTACTTTTCAATTTTTTGGGAATTATTATACTTTTTCTTTTTTTATTTTCTATTTCTTCAATTAAAATTTTATAAATTTTCTGAACATCAATTTCATTTTTAACCAAATTTTTTTTAATCATTTTTACACGAATTATTTTTCTAGCTTTTTTTTCAACTTGTTTAATAATTTTTGTATTTTTTAAAATATAATGTCTTCCATTTTTTTCAAATTCTCTATCAATATAATTAACTTTTATTGGAAATATATCCTGAATATTAAAAGCAGAATTTTTAACGGTTGAATTAATAACATAACTTTTGCACTTATCTTCTCCTCCGCTTTTTTCAATTATTTTTTTTACTTTTTCAAGTTTACTTGTCATAGGAATTAACCAAAGTATATCTTTATTTTTTTTATCTTGAATACAATAAAATAAGGGTCTTCCATTTTTTTGAAATGGCAAAGAAGAATCATTAATTTTTTCAAAAAATTCTTTTTTTACAAGATAAAATCCATTCTTTTTTATTTCCATTTTATTCTCCTTTTAAATAAAAAGGAAGGTAAAATCCTTCCTTTCTTTCTTCTTACAATTTTTAATGAGTAGGTTGTAAGTTCCTATCGCACTTAACTTCTTACAATTTTTAATGAGTAGGTTGTAAGTTCCTATCGCACTTAACTTCTTACAATTTTTAATGAGTAGGTTGTAAGTTCCTATCTAACTTTCCTAACTAAATTATACTATATTTTCTATAAAAAATAAAGAAAATTTTATTCACTTATAATTTTTCTTATTTTAGAGAATAATTTAGAAATTTTATTTTGCTTTCTTTTATCAAAAGTTTCCCATCTTTCTTCAATTTCCCTACTTAAGGTTGGAATACTATTTTTTTCTATTTTCTCTTCTAGCTCTTTTTTTTCATCATCTGAAATATAAGTAATTTTCTTTATATATT
>JAGYHM010000046.1 GCA_018457305.1 Fusobacterium sp.
TTGGTCTTACAAATCTATCTTCATAGCTCATCTTAAATGCTTTATATAATTTTTCTGGATCAGATATACTTGCTTGTACTGATAAATCAATTAAAATTGATTGCATATCTTTTGTTGAAATTTCAAGTGATTTTGTATTTTTTTCTGCAGATGAATTATCAAATATTTTTCCAAAATAATAAGTTTTTTCTCTGATTTCCATTAAATCTTTTCTTTCTATCACTGGAATTTTAAAATGTAAACCCGCTTCTTCTATTGATGCAACTTTCCCAAATTTTGAAATAATTGCAACCTCTCCTGTATTTACTGTATAAAAACTTCCTAATGCTATAATTCCTACAACTAAAATTACTGCAACCGCTCCAATTATTTTTCCTAATTTAATATTATCCATTTTTATTTTCCCCCATTCCTCATTAACATCTTTAACAACTTTTTCTCTTCTGCTTCCGTTTGAATAATTTTTTCTTGAACGAATTATTGAACTTGCAAAAATTAAAATCATTGCATAAACAAAAATTTTTAAAATTACTATCATAATTTTTTTAACTCCTTTTTTTATTTTTGTTAATATAACTTTTTATTTATTTCATATTTATATGAGCAATAATAAGAGTAATATCATTTGATGTAACCCCACTAATTCTTGTAGCCTCACCAATAGATAAAGGTCTAATCTCTTCTAGTCCAGATTTTGCAATATTAGAAATCCCTTTTACCTCACTATAATTTATATTTTTAGGTATATACATATTTTCTAATTTTTTAAATTTTTCTATTTGTTTATTTTCTCTTTCAATAAAAATTTCATATTTAATCATAGTCTCAATTTGATTTTTAACAAAATTTTCATAATTAGGTAAGTCTAAAAATTCTTTTAAATTATCATAAGAAACATCTTTTATTTTTAAAATTTCGTTTGCCTTAATTCCTTTTGTAAATCTTTCACTAAGTCCTAAACTTTCTAAAAAATTATTTGCATCATTCATACCAACAGAAATATTTTTTAAATTATTTATCTCCATATACACATTTTCAATAGATTTTTCCAAATAATTTAATTTCTCTTTATCTATAATTCCAATCTCTTTTGATTTTTCAAATAATCTCATAAAAGCATTATCATATCTTAAAGTAATTCTATATTCTGCTCTTGATGGTAAAACTCTGTATGGCTCTGGTGTTTTTTTGTGAATTAAATCATCAATTAAAACTCCTATATATGCTTCGCTTCTATCTATAATTATTGGCTCTTGATTTTTTATTTTTCTTCCAGCATTCACCCCCGAAATAAATCCTTGTGCTGCCGCTTCTTCATAACCAGATGTTCCATTTATTTGCCCAGCAAAAAATAAACCAGAAACTTTTTTATTTTCTAAACTTGGATATAATTGTTGAGCAGGTGCATAATCATATTCAACAGCATAACCATGTCTCATTATTTTTGCATTTTCTAAACCTTTTATTGTTTGTAATATTTTTTCTTGAGCAAAAGCTGGCATAGCAGTCGTCAAACCATTTACATAAATTTCATCTGAATCTTTAGATTCAAGTTCTAAAAATATTTGATGTTTCATTTTATCTGGAAAATTTAAAACTTTTCTATCTATTGAAGGACAATGTCTTGGCCCGTGAGTTCCAATAATTCCACTAACTATTGGAGAAAATTCTAATAATTCTTTCACAATCTCAATTGTTTTTTTAGATGTAAAAGTTAGCCAAGTTGGAACTGTTGGATTTTCTACTTTTTTAGTAAAAACTGAAAAATATCTTGGATTTTTTTCTCCCTTTAATTCTTGTAATTCAGAAAAATCAATAGTTTTTTTATCTATTCTTGGAGGAGTTGCAGTTTGATATCTTTCAATTTTTATTCCTAAATTTCTAAGTGAATCAGATAATTTTTCTGCAGAAACTTCTCCTTGTCTTCCTGCTGAATAAGAAATATCTCCTATTACAACTTTTCCCTTTAAAAATGTTCCTGTTGCTAAAACAATGGCTTTTGCTTTATAAGTAATTCCTAATTTGGTTTTTATTCCAATAACTTTTTTTTCATAAGAAATATTTTTATTATTGTTTATATAACTATTTTCTAAATCATTTTTTACTTTTTCTTTTGAAATTTTTTCTGTTAAAATTTCTTCTGCACAATCTTGAATTAAAAATATATTTTTTTCTGCTTCAAGTTTTTCTCTCATTTTTATTCTGTATAAATATTTATCTGCTTGACCTCTTGTTATTCTTGCAGCTGGCCCCTTACTGCTATTCAAATCTTTTAGTTGAAGATTAAATTCATCTGTATGTTTTCCCATTTCTCCACCTAAAACATCTATTTCAGTCACTAAATTACTTTTTCCTGGTCCACCTATTGAGGGATTACAAGACATCATTGAAATTTTATCTAAATATAAAGTCATAAGTGCAGTTTTATTTCCAAGTCTTGCACTAGCAAGAGCTGCTTCAACTCCTGCATGTCCTGCTCCCACAACTATAACATCAAATTCTTTGTTCATTTTATTTTTTTCCTCTCTAATTATAAATTATTTTTTAATTTCATATTTTTATTTAGCTTAATTATTATATCACAAAAAATAAAGACAGATAAATAAAAATAGAGAGAATTAAATCTCTCCGAAAAAATATTTTTGTTTATATAACTAAAAATTTATAATTTTTTTAATACTTTATTTTTTATATTTTCAATAAATTTTATCTTCTCTTTTGAGGCTTTTCTATTTTTCATAGATAATAAAACTTTTGTATAATTTTCATCTAAAAACTGAATCTCTTCTTTTGTCAAATCTCTTTCAAAAAATTTATCAAAACTTTCACAAGGACTAATATTAGGACTTACTTTTTGTGAATAAATATTATTTCCCTCTCTATCAAAAATTTCAATATTATCAAATATATTTTTTCTATATATGTAATCTAAATTTTTAGCAATATTTTCTACAACTTTATTATGATGCTCTATTGGAGTTTCTCTTCCAATAGTTCCTCTTTCTAGCATTTTTTCATATCTTTGAAATGTTCCTAACAATGAAAATTCTGGTCTTACTTGAACTATATTTAAATTTACTTTATAATTCTTATTCTTTAAAATTTCACAAGTTTTTAATGGAACTTCCACTGTTCTTAAAGTTCCTTCTATAACTAAATTATAACCTTCATCACTTACTTTTTTTATTAATGCTTCTGTAATTTTTCCACTAAAATATTGAGTATGAAAAATATAATCATCTCCATATTTTTCTTTTAATTTTTTATAATGTGGATGTGCTTTTCTAAATTCATCACCATTTATAATAATAACTTCTTTATCTTTTTTTATTAAAGCTGTCAAACCACTTTTTCCTGCTCCAGGTTGTCCACCTAAAATAAATGCTTCTTTATTCTTACTCTTTTTTACATTTTGAGTTAAATCTAAATAAATATCTTCAAAAATTTCTTCAAATTCTTCATCAGTATAATTTTTCATTTTATCACTTTACACCTAATTTAATTTATTTAAAATTTCTATAGCTAAATCCAATTTTCCGTTTGTTTTTTCCAAAATCATTAAATCAGAATATTCAGGATTAAAAATATTTCTATATATTTCTCCTATACTTTCTTTTAATAAAATTATGGGATTATTTTTATCTTTTGAAATATTTTTTTCTTTTATATATCTATTAAAATCAGCCAGTATTCCAGCAGTTTTTTCTCTTAATACTTCTCTTTCTAAAGTAATTTGATATTTACTCATATTTAAAACTTCCTTTCTTACTTTTATTTAAAATTAAAATTTTTATTATTATATCATAAAAAATATTTTTGTTTATATACATATAAAATTATTTTTTTATTTCCCCACACAGAAATTACTAAAAATATGGTCAAGTAAATCTTCACTTGAAATTTCTCCTGTAACTTCTCCTAATGTATCAAGTGCATCTTTAATATCAACTGCCATTAAATCCATAGGTAAACCTAAACTTATTGTTTCTAAAATATTATCTAAGGCTTGTTTTGTTTTTTCAAGAGCAGACTTATGTCTAACATTAGTTAAAATAAATTTTTGTGATGAAGCATCTACATTTTCATCTATAATAAATTTATAAATTTTATTTTCTAATTCTTCTATTCCCATTTTAGAAAGAGCAGAAATTTCTATCCAATTTTTTATCTTATCTAATTTTTCAATATTTATATTAGTTTTTATATCACTTTTATTTAAAATTCCAATTACTTTTTCATTGTTAATTGAATTATAAATTTCAAAATCTTCTTCTTCAAGTTCTCTTGACATATCAACTACATATAAAATTAAATCTGCTTTATTTATTAAATCTTTAGATTTATTTACACCAATATTTTCAACTATATCATCAGTTTTTCTTATTCCAGCAGTATCTACAAGTAAAAGTGGAATACCATTTATATTTATAACCTCTTCAATAATATCTCTCGTTGTTCCTGCAACGTGAGTAACAATTGCTCTTTCTTCTCTCAAAAGAGAATTTAATATACTTGATTTTCCCACATTAGGTTTACCAATGATTGCAGTTTTAATTCCATCTTTAATCATTTTTCCCTTATCATAAGATAAAACTAAATCTTTTATTTCTTCTTCTGCTCTTTTTATATTTTCAACTAAATTACTTGGAATAGGGTCATCAATTCCCTCTTCTGGATAATCTAAAACAACATTGATATGTGCTGCTAAATCTAAAATAGATTTTTTTATTACAGAAATTTTATCTTTTAAATCTCCTCTCAATTGATTTAAAGATAGAGATAAAGATTTTTCTGTTTTTCCATGAATAATATCTATCACAGCTTCTGCTTGTGTTAAATCAATTCTTCCGTTTAAAAATGCTCGTTTAGTAAATTCTCCAATTTCAGCAATTCTTGCACCATTTTTTAAAACTATTTCCAATATTTTTTCTGTAATTAAAAATCCACCGTGACAATTTATTTCAACAATATCTTCTCTTGTGTATGTGTTTGGTGCTTTCATAACACTAACTAAAACTTCATCTATTATTTTTTTTTCACTTTGATTTTCATTATTCTTATTATCAATAATATGACCATAATTTATGCTATAACTTTTTAAATCCTCAACTTTTTTATTTTTAGGTTGAAAAATTTTTTCAAGTATATCGAGAGCTTCTGTTCCAGAAATTCTTACTATACTTATTCCTCCTTCTCCTCTTGGAGTGGAAATTGCAGCAATAGTATCTAATAACATTTTTTCACCTACTTTTCTTATTTTCATTATTCATCATATACACTTTAAAATAAATTTTTGTTTTATTAATATAAAGGGAAACAGTTTTGCTCAGCAAAGTGCAGTTTCCCTTTTTTATTTTATAATTTTATTTTTTTATCTTTTTTTCTTTATAACTATATATCTTTTTGGTTCTCTTCCTTCACTAAAAGTGTCTAGCCCTTGATATTTTCCAACAACTTCGTGAATTATTTTTCTTTCTCTTGCTGGCATAGCATTAAGTCTAACAGTTTTATTAGTTTTTATAACTTTTTCTGCCATTCTTTTTCCTAAAACTCTTAAAGTTTCATATCTTTTTTCTTTAAAGTTTTCAACATCCACTTCTATTCTATAAGATTTTAACATTGAATTTAAAATTGATTCAAAGCTATTTAAAGTTTTTCCTTTTTGTCCAATTATAATTGCATTATCTTTTCCTACTAAATTAACTAAATAATTTTTTTCTTTTATTTTTTTTACTTCAATTTCTAATTCTAAATTCATTTTTGTAATTAAATTTTTAACTACTTCTAAAATTTCACTTTTAACTTTTTCTTCATCTTCTTTATTAGAAATTTTTTCTTTTGCAAGTTCTTTTTTAGTTTCAGTTTTATTTGTTTCTTTCACTTCAACATTTTCTTTTGTTTCTACTGTTTTAATTTTTTTACTTATGTTTTTTTCTTCTTGTTTTTTTTCAATCTTAACTTCTTTTTTAATTTCTTTCTTTACTTCTTTTACTATTTCTCTTTTTACTAAACTAGCTTCATAAACTCCATTTTCAGTTCCTAAAAGTCCAAAAAATTTCTTTTTAGGTTTTATTTTTTCCACTAATCTTATTTCATAATTTTTATCTTCCAAATCAATATCTAAAATTTTTGAAGCTCTTTCCAAAGCTTTTTCTTTATCAATAGCTTTTATCTCTATTGTTTTTTCCATACTAATCTCTTCCTTTCATTATAAAATATTGTTGAATAATTGTAAATACACTTGAAGCTACCCAATATACTTGCAATCCTGCTGGCATTCTATAAGAAATTACTATCATCATAATCGGAAACATATACATCATATTTTTCATTTGCGGATTATCTGAAGTTCCAGAAATTTTTTGTTGTAAAAACGAAACAGCTCCATTTACTAATGGTAAAATATAATATGGATCAGGTTCTGCTAATCTAAGCCATAAAAAAGTTGAATCTGCAGGTATGATTCCATTTCTTAAAACATTAAATAAAGCAATTAAAATTGGTAATTGAATTAACAAAGGTAAACATCCACCAGCTGGATTAACTTTATTTTCTTTATATAATTCCATAGTTTTTATATTTAATGTTTGTTTATCATTTGCATATTTTTCTTTTAATTCTTTTAATTTTGGTTGTAATTTTTTCATTGCTCTCATAGATTTATCTTGTTTTAAAGTTAAAGGCAATGATAAAACTTTTATTATTATTGTTACTATGATTATGGATAAACCAAAATTTCCTACTACACTATCTACTGATTTTAATAAATTTGATATTACACTCAATAATAAATTCCAAATATAACTCATTTTTCCTCCACATTTTTTTTATTTTTATTAGGAATAGGGTCATAACCACCTTCATTAAAGGGATGACATTTTAAAATTCTTTTTATTCCTAAGTAAATTCCTTTTATTGTTCCAAATTTTTCAACTGCTTGATAAGTATAAGTTGAACAAGTTGGATAAAATCTACAATTTCTTTTAGTAAAAATAGAAATATATTTTTGATAAAATTTTATTAGCAATAAAATTATTTTTTTCATAATATTTCCTTTTTTTTATTTTAAATATAAATTTATTTTATGACTTTTATCTTCAATAATTTTAAAAATAATTTGGGGTTTGGGGCGTTAGCCCCAAGCCTCGCAGAGAAGGGAAACAATGAGTAAAGCTAACGCTGTCTCCCACTTTTTAAAAATTATTTTCTTAATTTTGAAAATTTAAAAATTTTATTCAAATCTTTTTCTATATCTTTATATTTTATTTTTTCTATATTTTCTCCAGCTTTTTTTTTAGCCACTAAAATTATATCATAACTTTCTATAAAATTTATAGAATTTTTTCTTATATATTCTTTTAATAATCTTTTTATTCTATTTCTACAAAAAGCTTTTCCAACTTTTTTACTAGCTACAAAGCCATATCTGTTTTTATTTTCATTATTTTTCATAAAAAAAATTAGAGAGTAATAACCAAAATTCTTTTTACCAAGATTATAAGTATTTTGAAACTCTCTATTTTTTGTTAAAGTATTCATTTTTACTCCTAAAAATTTATTTTTGTAAATTAAATTTTTAAAAAATTGGCAAGTTAAAAAACCAGTGTCATTATACACTGGCTTCTATGCTGAAAGTTTTGCTCTACCTCTTACTCTTCTTCTTTTTAGTACTTTTCTTCCATTTTTAGTTGCCATTCTAGCTCTAAAACCATGATCTTTTTTTCTTTTTCTTTGATTTGGTTGGAATGTTCTTTTCATTTATTTCACCTCCGAAAAAAAATTCTATAATTCAGTTATTGATTTTACATATTTTTTTAGTATTTGTCAAGTTTTAATTTTTATTTTAAATAAATTTTTAAATTAAAAAAGTAAAATTTATATTGTTATTTGTTTTATGTAATATGTATAGAATATTAAAAAAAATTAATTTTTATATTTTTTACTTAAAAATTTAAGATATTTTTTAATAAATTATTTTATTTTATTTTTGAGAATATACATTATAAAATTTATTTATTATTATAAAAAAATTTATAATTATTTTTTATATTTTTTTTATTTAAAAGAAAAATTGATTTAAAAAAATATTTTTGATAATAAACAAATATATTTTATTTTTATTTTTAAGAAAAATTTTAATTTATTAAAAAATTTTATATTTATTTATAATATTTTTAACTTATTATTGACAGTAAACAATTAAAAATTTTATTTATTTATAATATAAAATTAAATTATAAAGTTAAATTTAAAAGAAAAAAACTTATAAAAAATATTATTGTTAATGTACAAAAAATATGTTAAACTTTTTAAGTATAAAAAATTATATCATAAATTGTGAGGTGTGTTAAATATATTATGAGCAAAGATAAAAAAGAATTAAAAGAAGAAAAAAATAAAAAAGATAAAGATAAATTATTAGTTAAAGAAGATAATTATAATTTTTCTGATACTGGTTCTCTTGTAGAAGATTTTAAAGATTTTAATAAAATTACTAAAATAAAAATAGAAAAAAATGAGGCTCCAGAAATTGAATTACAAAAAATAGTTATAAGAGAAACTGGAAATTTTTTAAATCTAAAAGAAAATCATATAAATATTCCAGTTGAAATGATAATTTTTCCATTTTTTACACCTCAAAAACAAAATAAAAGAATAAATTTTGAATATACTTTTGAAGATTTAGGTGTAAAAATGAATAGTACTCTTATACTTAAAAGTCCAGAAGATAAAGTCTTTCAACCTTCTGTTTTTGAAGAAAAAATTTATTTATTTTTAATTTCAATGTATCAAAATTTGAACGAACAAAAAAATGAAAATTTAGATGAAAATGAACCTGTAATAAAATTTGAGATTTCAGATTTTATAGTAAATTTTTTAGGAAATAAAATGAATAGAGTTTATTATTCAAAAGTTGAACAAGCCTTAAAAAATTTAAAAAATACTCAATATCAATTTGAAATTTCAAATCATACTAAATTTGGAGAAAATAAATTTGAAGACAGAGAATTTAAACTTTTAGACTATCAAAAAATAAAAATAGGAAAAAAAATTTACTATAATGTTTTTTTAAATAAAAATATAATAAAAAAAATAAAAGAAAAAAGATACATAAAATATAATACTAAGACTTTAGTTGAACTTATGGGGGAAGATCCAATTGCTTCCAGAATTTATAGGTATATAAGTAAAGAAAGATATGAAAAAAGTTTTGGAACAATAAATGTTAGAACTCTTGCTGCAATAATTCCTCTAAAAATAGAACAGAGAACAGAAAGAGAAACAAAAAATGGAACTAAAATTTATATTTTGAATAGAATGAAACCAGTTTTAAATAGAA
>JAGYHM010000047.1 GCA_018457305.1 Fusobacterium sp.
CATATATTTTAAATAATGAAAGTAAAATTTATGTTTTATCAACTGGCTTGATAGAGGGTAAAGCTGAAAGTATTTTAATAGATAAAAAGACAAATCATTTAAAAATAATTATAGATAATAAGGAATACGGAATAAATAAAATAGAATTAATATAAAAATAAAAAAAGAAAGGGGTAGTTATTTATGAAAAAACTTATGTTAGTAGGAATGTTGGCTATGGGGCTTGTTGCTTGTGGAGGAGAAAAATCATCGTATACAAGTAAGGCAGAAAAAATTGAAATGATTAGGAAAGGTATTGTAGAAGAAAATGCTGATACCAAATCAAAGATGAATAAAATTTTACAAGAATTAAATGAAAAAGCAATGGGTGGAGATGAAAAAGCAAAAAAAGAATATGATGAATGGGTAGTTATTCAAGAAAATGTATTAAGTGAAGCGATGATAAAAGAAATGTTAAACTCAGATTTACCTGAATCTGAAAAAGAAGAAATGAAGAAGGAACTAGAGGAAATAGAAAAGGTATTAGGGAAATAAAAAATATTATATTTAGATAGGAGTTATATTTATGAAGAAAATAATATTATTAATATGTTTAATTTTTGGTTTAATTGCTTTTGCAGATGAAACTATTTATACAGGAGAGAAAATACTATATTATAAAAATGGAAATATTAAATCTAAAGAAAATTATAAAAATGGTAAGTTAGAAGGTCATCAAATATATTATTATAAAAATGGAGAAATTGAAGAAGAAGGAGAATGTAAAAATGGTTTGTTAAATGGTAAATTTACTTCTTATTATGAAAATGGAAATATAAAATCAAAACGGTATTATAAAGATGGAAAACAAGAAGGATCATGTGAAGGCTATTATGAAAATGGAAATATTCTAATAGATGGAAATTATAAAAATGATGTAGAAGATGGGAAATGGATAACTTATTATGAAAATGGAAATATTCAAGCAGATATAAATTATAAAAATGGGATACCAAATGGAGAGTGGATAGAAAATTATAAAAATGGGAAGATTAAGTTAAGGGTATATTATGAAAATGATAAAGGAGATGGAAAGGGTATAATTTACTATGAAAATGGAAATATTCAAGTAAAAGAGAATTACAAGAATAGAGAACTAGATGGAGAATGTATTTATTATAAAGATAATGGGGACATAAAAGAGATAAAATACTTCAGAAATGGTTATGAATGCAATCGAAATAATTAAAGTAAAATAAGGAAAGAGATTATGTTATAAAAAATGTATGAATCTGAAAAAGAAGAAACAGAAAATGTATTAGGGGAATAAAAAAAATTATATTTAGATAGGAGTGAGGTTAATGAAAAAAATTATATTGATGGTGTTATTAGTTTTAGGTTTAATAGCTTGTGATAATAATGAAGGACCTTTTGAAACTAGGAAAGAAAATGGGCTTAGTGTTCTTTATTCTAATGGTAAACTAGCAAAAGGCTGGGTAGAACAAACTAATTATGATTTTAATACAGATGCAACTGTTAAAATATCTGAAATAGAGTATGATGAAGGTATGCCAACAGGAAATTTTAAATTTTATGATTACAATGGAGTGTTATATTTAAAAGCTGAAACAAAAGAAGAAAATGGAGTTTATAAAGGGAAAATAATTATAGGACATGACCAAAATGAAGTGTTAGAGGGAGAATTTTCAATAAATCCTAATTGGATAGTTGATGGAAAAGTAAAAGTAGATAATAAATCGGGAATTATGTTGAGAGGGAGCGAAATTTTTATGGCAACTTGTATAAATGGAACTATTTCATCACCACAATTGAAAGCTACTAAAAAGGATGGAAAATATGATGGGGCATACGAGAGTTATTTTGGAAATGGACAACTATATGAAAAATGCACATATAAAGATGGAAAATATGATAGGGAATAATTCTTTAAGAAAAATAATTAAAACTCTAGCTTTAAAAGCTAGAGTTTTTAATTTATAAAGAAAGGAAGAAAACTATGTATAAAGAAGTTAGTAAAAAAGTATTAGATAAAGCAATAGAAAAAGTAATGAAAAATTATAACGAAGTATTAAAGAGGTTAGCAAAATGAACAGACTAAGTTATGATAATATAAAAGAAATTCATAGTAAGGTAATAGATAATTACGGTGGACTAGATGGAATAAGAGATGAAAATATTTTAAAATCTTCTGCTGAGCAGATATTTCAATCATTTGGAGATAAAGAACTTTATCCTAGTATAGAAGAAAAAATAGCAAGACTAGGTTATTCAATAATAACTAATCACCCTTGTTTAGACGGAAATAAAAGAACAGGATTTACTACTATGCTTGTAATGTTAGATATAAATAATATTGAAGTAAATATAAAGAAAGTACAACAAAGTGCAGAATTTATAGAAAATATTGCTTCAGGGAAGATAAGCTATGAAGAAGTAGTTACTTGGATTAAATCTATTATTGTTTAAAAAAATTATATAAAAAAATAAAGAGCTAAAAATTAATTTAGCTCTTTTTACTTGTTCTTTTTATAAACATATAAATATCTTTTTATTTTTTTAAAATTTATTTAATTAAATAAATTTTAAATGATTTTACAAAAAAAGTCAAGTGTATTTTTTCAAAACAAGAGACACTTAAAAATAATCTAAAGACATTAATCCCCTCTATGAGTAAGGGTATAAGAAAAATAGATAAATAGAAATTAAAGTAAAAATTTATCTTAATTTAAAAGTTTACTAGAACAACCCTTATGTAAGATAGGGGAAATACGACTAAATATTACTAAATAAAAGATTTTTGATATATCAGTGAGTTGGAATGACACTTGCCCTAATAGGCGAGTGGAATGGAAACTCACTGAAAATATTAGTTACTATATAAATAAGAGATATAATTTTTTATAAGTAAAGATTTATTTGTATTTTCTCTATAAAAAAATATATAGGAGGTATCAGTATGGATACAATAGGATTAAGAGTTGAATTTAAAAATTATGGGTTAAACATTGGCGTTGAAGATTTAAGAAGGAAAATAAATAACATTAAAAGTACTTATGGACACACTTATTGTGATTTCTTAAATCTTAATAATGAGAACACTTTTACAATTAAATTATCTTATCCAAGATTTTTTGAAGGGGTAAATATAAAACTTGTAGAAAATAGTTATGAGGTTTTAGAAGTTAATAAACATTTTACAGAAAGCCTTTATAAAATAGCTAAAGATTATAATGCTAGTGAGGTTTATATAAACCTTATAAGAGTAGATATTCCTTTTACCTATATAAAGCCAAAAGATATGGATTTTTCTTCATATCAAAATGTGTTTAGAGCCTTAGCGATAATTTATACAAAGATTAAAAATAGAGTAGAGATAGATAATGTAAAAGGAATTATAAATATGATTGATTTAAAACTTGAAACTGTTAATTTCTTTAATAATAGTGGAAATATAGAAGTGTGCATATATAACCAGTATCTTAATATTAAGAGAAAAACTAATGATATAGAAGTTTTCAATGGATATAAAGAAAAATGTGCAGAGTTAAGAAATAGAATAAGAATAGAGGTTAGGAGAAGGATTAAAAGAAAAGCATTTATTTTAGAAGAATTTTCTAACTTTGATATATTAAAAGAGTATGCAGGTAAACATAGAAAATTTATTTTAAAGTATTTATTTAACAAGCAAGAATTAAATAATATGAGAGAAAACTTAATAAAAAATTTAGATAGCTCATACAAAACATATATTAAATATCACGGAAGAATAAATTATGTGGCTTGGCTTAATATAAATAGAGATAACATTTTTGATTATTCTATAGTAAGAGAGGTCTTGAAAAAGAATATATCTAGCCCTAAAACATTGGAGAGCGCTGTTACAATAGTAAGAAGAGAGTTAAAATCAATGAGTAATTCTTCAATAGGCTGTTTTGATATGATAGATGGAATTAGAAGATGTATAAAAAACTATAAGTTTAATTTTTCAGATATTTCAGAAAATAAGAGAATAGAAGAAACAGTACAAATGAGAGAGTACTATATAGAAGATAAGAGATATATTTCAGAAGAAGAATTAGATTGTATAGAATATATTGAAGATGTATTTTAAGTTTAGTAAAAATAAATTGACTATTAAAAAGAATTTAGTTAAAATGATGATATAGATAAGAAAATGTTTGAAAGGAGAATATAATGAGAAAAATAATACCACTTATTTTCTTGAATTTAACCACACTTAGCTTTGCGAGTTTTTCTGATGAAACTGATAAAATGATTTTGAAGAAAAAAGAATATTTGAAGCAAGAGAGAGTAGAAAAAGAATTAAGAGAAAAAGACACAGACAAATATAAAACACAAGAAATAATAAAAGAGAGTTCTCCTACAGAAAATAAATTCTATATAGATAAAGTTATTTTAACAGACACAGATAATTTGCTAGATAAGATAGCAAGAGATAGAATAATAGAAAAGTATATAAATAAAAAATTAGGAAGTACAGATATAACTAATCTTTTAACAGAGCTTACAAACAAGTTAATAGAAAAGGGATATATTACATCAGTTGCTACAATTTCAGAGGATAATGATTTAACATCTAAAACTTTAAATTTAAAAATCGTTTCTGGTAAAGTTGATAAAATTTCTTTTAATCAAAATTCAAATCTAAATAATCTAAAGAAATTCTTTTTAATTAAGCAACAAGAAGGTGAAGTGTTAAATATAAGAAATTTAGATACTACCACAGAAAACTTTAATTATCTTGAAGCTAATAATATGAAAATGGATATAGTTCCTAGCGATAAGCTAAATTATTCGAATATTAAGATAACTAATAAAATGAAAGATAAATTTACTATTTCTTTATTAACTAATAATCATGGAGAAAATAAACAAGATAGTCTTTGGAGATATGGAACAAGTTTAAATATAGATAGTCCTTTAGGAATAGGAGATAATTTTTACTTTTCATATATGACAGTTCATAAGAAAAAACCAAATAGAGATTTGAAAAAATCAGCAGATATATTAGAACCAGGAGAGATAGCGCCAATAGGTCCTCCTAACTATAATCCTGAAAAAGGAGATAAATTACCATATAAAAGAAACTTAAATTTATACAATCTTAGATATTCACTAAAATTTAGAGATTATACCCTTTCATTAAATTCAAGCAAAACATTCAAAGAAAATAGTTTTTACACAAGCAACACAGTTTACGATTTTAAATCTATTAACAAGACACATTCAGCATCCTTAAATAAAATTCTATGGAGAAATCAAAAAAATAAAATAAGTTTAGGACTAGGACTAAAGAGAAAACATAATAAAAATTATCTTGAAACTTCTACTTTGGCTAATAGAGTTTTGGCGATAGGAAATCTTTCTTTAAATGGAAATTTTACTTTATGGAAAGGCTTATTAGGAGTTTCTTTAGGATATGAAAGAGGGCTAAGAGCTTTAGGGGCTGAAAGCGATAAACATAAGATAGCAACAACACCAAAAGCAGAATTTAATAAATATACATTAAATGCTAACTACTACAAACCTTTTAGCGATAGATTAGCATACAGATTAAATTTATCTAGCTCTTATTCAAATGATGTCCTATATGGTTCTGAAAAGCAAACTGTAGGTGGAGTTGGAAGTGTTGGAGGATATAATAGGACAGATAATATTCAAGGTGATAGAGCAATAGAAATAGAAAATGAATTATCATATAAAATAATAAATTCAGAAAAGTTTGGAACTTTAAGTCCATATATAAGTTATTCATATGGAGCTGTTAGAAATAATAAGAATAAATCTAAATACAGAAAAGGATATATGTCAGGTGCTTTATTAGGTCTTAGATATAATATGAAATATTTTGACTTTGATGTAGCTTATGCAAAACCATTAAGTCATTCAGATTACTTAAATCCAAGAAAACAAGAAATATATTTTAGCGCTGGATTTAAAATAAAATTATAAGGAGGGAGATTATGAGAAAAAATAAAAGTGCTTTTAGAAAAACGATAGCCTTATTTATGTTATTTCTACATACTGGTCAAGTATTTGCAAGTAGCTTAATATTAGACCCAAGTTCAAAGCATAATACTAAACTTGATAAATCTGGAACAGGAGTTCCTATAGTCAATGTAGCTACTCCATCTAATCGTGGAATAAGTATAAATGAGTTTTTAGAATACAATATTGATAAAGAAGGACAAGTTTTAAATAATGCAGATAATATAGGAAGAAGTCATTTAGCAGGGTTAATAAATGGAAATCCAAATTTTAAAGCAAATCAAGCAGCTAATTTAATTGTACTTCAAGTTAACGGTTCTAATCGTTCTCAAATAGAAGGATATTTAGAAGCCTTAAGCAGAAAAAAAGTAGATGTAGTTTTAAGTAATGAAAATGGAATTTATATAAATAATTCAGGAACTATAAATATTAAAAACTTTACTGCAACAACAGGAAAAATAAAATTACAAGATGGAGATTATGTTGGTGTAGATGTTGAAAAGGGTCTTATTGCTATAGGTCCTAGAGGAATGGACTTAAAAAATACAAACTATGTAGAAATACTATCAAAGACTTTAGAAGTAGCAGGTAAAGTTGTTACTGATGGAGATTTGAAAGTTGTTGCTGGTTCTAATAAAATTACAAAAGATGGAACTGTTCAAAAAATAGATGGAGCAAATTCTCAAGTAGCAATAGATGCCACTAATTTAGGTGGAATGTATGCGAATACAATTAGAATAATTAGTACAGATAAAGGAGCGGGAGTTAATTCTGATTCTTTTATAATATCTAAAAATAATAAATTAGAAATAACTGCTGATGGAAAAATAAAAGTAAGTAAAGTTCAAGGAAAAGGAATTAAAGTAAATGGAAATTCTTATGAACAAAAAGGGTCAGCGCTTTCTGATGAAGAAATAACGATAAATGCTAAAAATATAAAATTAAGTGGAACAGGAACTGAAGCTAATAAAAAAATAGAATTGAATGGAGATGTTGAAAATAGCGCTTCTATTTATACAAAAGAAAGTTTAACAACTAAAAGTTTAATAAATAGTGGAGATATTGAAGCTAAGGATAAAATCTTAATAGATGGAAATTTAGATAATAGTAGCTCTATAAAAACGGCTAAAAATTTAAGAGCTAATAATGTAAAAAATACAAAAGAAATATTAGTAACAGAGAATATAGATATTGCTAACTTATCTAATGATGGAAATATTTCAACTGATAGTACCTTAAAAGTAGATGGTAAACTTAGCAATACTGGCAACATTAAAGCAATAGATAAAATAGATGTTAAAGAAAATATATTAAACAAAGGAGGAATCTTAACTAATAATACTTTAACATCAAAAGATGTAGTTACAACTAAGAAACTAATTGCTAAAAATGGAATAGATATAGGTGGTTTAAATAATTCTGGTATAGTTGAAACTGATAAAAAATTAAATATTAAAGGAAATTTAACTAATACTAAAGGAAATATAAAGGCATTAGAAGAGATTAAAGTATTAGAAAATGCAACTAATACTGGAGAAATCTTAACTAATGGAGCATTTACTTCAAAAGATTTAGAAACTACTAAAAAATTAATTGCTCTAAAAGATATTTCTGTTGATAATTTAAAATCTGATGGAATACTTTTAACTAATCAAAAACTTACAGTAAATGGAAAATTAGAAAATAAAGGAAAAGTTCAAGCTGTAGATAATATTAAAATAGCAGAGAATGTTAAAAATGAAGGAGAAGTTTTAACTGAAGGAGCATTTACTACTAAAGATATAAACACAAGTAATAAGTTAATGGTAAAACAAGATATTTCAATAGGAAAGTTAGAAAATTCAGGAACTATTGGAACGGAAAAAGAATTAAAAGTAAATGGTCTTTTAAATAATAGTGGAGATATTAAAGCGCTAGGAAATATTTCAGTAAAAGAAAATGTAGAAAATACAGGAGAAATATTATCTAATTCTGCATTCACTGCTCAAAATGTAAATACTAGTAAAAAATTAGTAGCTATTGGAAAAATTAGTGTTAAAGATTTAACTAATACAGGAGAAGTAGCAACTAATGAAAATCTAAAAATAGATGGAACATTAACTAATGAAGGGAATATTAAAGCTGTAAAAGATATAGATATATCTAAAAATGTAAAAAATAGTGGGGATATACTAACTAATGGAAACTTTACATCTAAAAATATAAATACAAGCAAGAAATTAATTGTTCAAGGCAATATTTCAGTAGATAATCTAGAAAATAGTGGGATAGTTGAAACAAATCAAAAACTAGATGTAAATGGAGAGCTAGTAAATAAAGGCGATATACAAGCTCTAAGTAATATTAAAGTAAAAGAAAATGTAGTAAATGATGGGAATTTAATTACAAATGGAAATCTAAAAGCTAAGAATGTAAAAACATCTAAAAAGTTAATAGCCACAGAAGGAATTTTTACGAATAAATTAGAAAACTCTGGATTAGTTGGAACTTCTAAAGCGCTAAATATAAATGGAGATTTAAAAAATGAGGGAAGTATTGAATCACTAGAAGATAT
>JAGYHM010000048.1 GCA_018457305.1 Fusobacterium sp.
AAATTAAAATTAAAAATAAAGAAACAAGTTTTTCTGTTGTCATAGATAAGGAAGAAATAGGTGAATTTATTTTAAATGTTCCAGGAGAGCATAATATTTCAAATGTCTTACCAGTAATTTATTTTGCATTAAAATTTGGTGTTGCTAAAGAAGTAATAAAAGAGGCTTTATATAAGTTTAAAGGCTCAAAGAGAAGATATGATATTCTTTTTGATGGAGAAATAAATTCACAGGGTAAAAATATAAAATTAAGAATAATAGATGATTATGCTCATCATCCAACTGAAATAAAAGCAACTTTAAGTGGAGTTAAATCTGTTGATGATTTTGATATAGTTGCAGTTTTTCAACCACATAGATACAGTAGGGTAAAATTTTTATTGGATGGTTTTAAAGAAGCATTTAAAGATATAGAAAAAGTCATACTATTACCTATTTATTCAGCGGGTGAAGAAAATTTGAATAACGTTAGTATCGAAAAATTAAAAGAGAATATAAATCACTCCAATGTAGAGGTTGTAGATGAATGGCAAGACGTAAAAGAGTATGTAAAAAAAATACAAAAAAATACAACTTTTGTATTTATGGGTGCGGGGAATATTTCAAAATTGGCTCATGAATTGAGTGAAGAAATAAATAAAGATTAAGTGTTTTTTAAAAATGTAGAAGGGAATAAAATTATAATGAAAGAATTTGAAAATTGTGAAATAAAAGAGTATTCTAATATGAAAGTTGGAGGGAAAGCCAAGAAACTTATAATTTTAGAAAAAAAAGAAGAACTTATTAACATATATAAAAATGAAAAAGATATTTTTTTACTAGGAAATGGAACAAATGTTTTATTTACTGATGAGTATATAGATAAAACTTTTATTTGCACAAAAAATGTAAATAGAATAGAAAATTTAGAAGATAGAAGAGTAAAAATTGAAATGGGAGCTACTATCAATGATTTAATAGATTTTATGGGAGAAAATAATTATTCTGGCTTAGAAAGTCTATATGGAATTCCTGGAACAATAGGTGGACTTATCTATATGAATGGTGGAGCTTTTGGAGTAGAAATTTTTGATAAAATAGAATCTATTGAAATTTTAGATGAAAATTTTGAAATTAGAGAAATAAAAAAAGAAGATTTAAAAGTTTCATATAGAAGGACAGAAGTTCAAGATAAAAAATGGCTTGTGGTGGGTGCGATATTCAAATTTGATGAAAATTTTGATGCGGCGAGAGTAAAAGAAATAAAAGAACTTCGTGAAAGTAAGCATCCTTTGGATAAACCAAGTTTAGGAAGCACATTTAAAAATCCGACTGGAGATTTTGCAGCAAGATTAATATCAGAATGTAATTTAAAAGGTTATAGTGTTGGTGGAGCAAAAATTTCAGAAAAACATCCTAATTTTATTTTGAATATGGGAAATGCAAAATTTAAAGACATAGAAAAAATTTTAAAAACTGTAAAAGAAAAAGTTTTTGAAAAATTTTCTGTGAAATTAGAAGAAGAAATAATTATTATAAAATAATTTTTTATTAGGAGTGAAAAATGAAAATAGCAGTTTTTATGGGTGGAAGCTCTTCTGAAAGAGAAATTTCATTGAAAAGTGGTGAAGCAGTTTTAAATAGTTTAAAAAAACAAAATTATGATGCCTATGGTATTATTTTAAATGAAGATAATCAGATAAGTGCTTTTATTGAGAACGAATATGATTTAGCTTATTTAGTTTTACATGGTGGAAATGGAGAAAATGGAAAAATTCAAAGTTTACTAGATATGTTAGGGAAGAAATATACGGGTTCTGGTTTTTTGGCAAGTGCTATAACAATGGATAAGAAAAAAACTAAACAGATAGCAAGTCAGGTTGGAATATTAAGTCCTAAGGAATACGATAAAATAGAATCTGTTAAAAATTTTCCTGTAATAGTTAAACCAGTAGATGAAGGCTCAAGTAAAGGACTTTTTATCTGCAATAATATAAAAGAATTAGAGGTTGCTATTGAAAAAATTGAAAAACCAATAATAGAAGATTATATAGTTGGGGAAGAATTAACAGTAGCAGTTTTAAATGGAGAAGCTCTAGGAGTATTAAAAATAATTCCAAAGGCTGCAATGATTTATGATTATGATTCAAAATATCAAATAGGTGGCTCAATTCATGAATATCCAGCTAAAATAGAAGATAAGTTATACAAAGAAGCAATGAGATTAGCAGAACTTGTACATAAAGAATTTGGAATGAAAGGTATTTCGAGAAGTGATTTTATTTTAAGTAATAATAAACTTTATTTTTTAGAAGTAAACTCTTCTCCTGGGATGACTAAGACAAGTTTGGTTCCAGATTTAGCAACATTGAAGGGTTATACTTTTGATGATATAGTAAAAATTATGGTAAATACTTTTAAAAACTAGTTAGTTATTAAAGTAAGGGAGAGGTTTATGATTTTAAGAATTATTATTTTTAGTTTAGTAGTATATATTTTTTTCCTCATACCAAAAAATTTTTTGAGTTTAGATTATTTTAAAATTACTAAAATAAATGTAGTAGATAATTCAAAAATATTGGAGTCTGAATTGACAAATTTAACAAAAAAGATATATAATAAGAAAAATGTACAATTAAATTACGAAGAATTAGAAAAATTTTATGAAAAAGATTTGAGAGTAGAAAAATTAAAATTTGAAGATGTAGGTCTTGGTGAAATTAAAATAACTGCGAATGGAAAGAAATTAAAATGCTATACTATAAAAAATAATAAGGTATTTCTTGTAGATGAAAATGGAGAAATTTTTGGTTATTTACATGA
This sequence comes from Fusobacterium sp., assembly GCA_018457305.1. The sequence continues at coordinate 2,803 of JAGYHM010000048.1, forward strand.
AAATGAAAGAAAATTTTTGCCTATTATTATAGCTAATACTCAAGAAGAAAGAAAGGAATTAATAGAAATTCTAAATCGTATTTCAGGAATACATTTGGTGAAGTATATTTCACAATTTTCTAAAATTTCAGAAAATGAGTATAAAATTATTTTAGTCGATGGAGTCAAATTAAAGATTAAATCAGATATTGATTTAGAAAAATTTAAAGTAGCAGAAAGATTGTATTTAGAAATGAATGAAACAAAAAAGGTAGATTATCTTGATCTACGATTTAATGATTATATAATAAAATATTTGGGTGATGATGAATGAAAGATAAAAAAATTATGAAAGTAGCACTGGATATTGGAAACCACAGTATAAAATTACTTATGGGGGAAATGAATTCAGAATGTACTAAGATTTCAGTTTTAGATTATGTTAAAGTTAGAAGTAGAGGGATAAGAAAAAGTATTATAGAAGATTCTGAAGCATTTTATGAGTCTCTTAGTGAAGCGGTTCAAGAATTAACGAATAAAACAGGTTATGCAATTGATAAAATGTCAGTAGGGATAGGAAGTTCAGGAGTCATTTCAAGGACTAAAAATATAGGAATTTCTTTTGAGGAAAAAGAAATAAAAAAAGAAGATTTAGATAAATTATACCAAAAAGCAAAGAAAGAAATCTTTGGAGCAAAGGTTGATGGTTATTATAGGACTTTATATTGTGAAGCATATAATATAAAGATAAATAATGCTAAAATAGTTAGAGATCCAGTTGGAATGATAGCAAAAGAATTACAAGCAACAGTTTATGTGGTATATATAGATGAAGCTTATGTAGAAAAAATAGTTGAAATAATAAATAAATTAGGTTTAGAAGTAGATAATATATATTTGAATTCATATGTTTCAGCAAAAGGAACTTTAGATATAGAATCAAGAAAAATGGGAATAGCACATGTTGATATAGGTTATGCTTCAACAGATATAATTTTACTAAAAAATAACAAGGTTTTACATACAAAGACAATACAAATAGGAGAAATGCATTATATTTCAGATTTATCTTATATGCTTAAAATTTCTAAGGAAATGGCACAAGAAATTTTAGAAAAATTTAAAAATAAAGAATATGAATCTGATAATACAATAAAATTTGACTCTAAAAAAGTATCTATTAGAGATATTAAAGATGTTATTCAAGCTAGAACGGGAGATATAATAGATTTTATAAATTTAACTATAGAAGATTCAGGATTTAATGGTTATTTGGCTAAAGGAATAGTTTTAACTGGAGGAGTTGCAGATTTAGAAGGCGTTTTAGAGAATATTAAAGGTAAAATAGGCTATCCTGTAAAAAAAGAATTACCAATAAAAATAAAGGGTTTAAATAAGTATTCTTATGGAGATGCAGTTGTAGTGGGAATATTTTTTGAAGATTTAGAAAAAGAATATCGCTCATATCAAGAGAAGTTAAGAGAACAGGAAAATGTGAATACAGAAGAAAATGATGAAGAGATGGAAGAAAAAATTGATGAAGTAGATGAAATTTTGGAAGAAGAGTTAGAAGAAGAAGGAGAAAGTTTCTTTAATAAAGCTGTGAGTAAAACTACAAAATTTTTTAAAGAATTTTTTTAGAATAAATAATTAAAAAATAATATAAAAGGGGAGGACTTATCTATGAGTGAAGGGTTAAAAAATCTTGTAAAAATAAAAGTAATTGGTGTTGGTGGCGGTGGTGGAAACGCCATAAATGATATGGTATATTCTGGAGTTAAAGGAGTAGAATTTATAGCTGCTAATACAGATAGACAAGATTTAGAAAAATCTTTAGCAGATATAAAACTTCAAATTGGAGAAAAATTAACAAGAGGATTGGGAGCAGGAGCTGATCCTTATGTAGGAAAAGAAGCAGCAGAGGAAGATAAAGAAAAAATAGAAGAATTATTAAAAGGAACAGATATGTTATTTATAACTGCTGGAATGGGTGGTGGAACTGGAACAGGAGCAGCACCAGTTATTGCAGGAATAGCAAAAGCCTTAGGAGTTTTAACAGTAGCAGTTGTTACAAAGCCATTTAGTTTTGAAGGAAAGAAAAGAAAAAATAATGCAGATGAAGGAATAAAGAATTTAAAAGAAAATGTTGATAGTTTGGTTGTAATACCTAACGATAAATTATTTGATTTACCTGACAAAACAATAACTTTACAAAATGCTTTTAAAGAAGCAAATAATATTTTAAGAATAGGAATAAAAGCAGTTGTTGATTTAGTTATGGGACAAGGATTTATAAATTTAGACTTTGCAGATATAAGAGCAACTCTTTTAAATTCTGGAATAGCAGTTTTAGGATTTGGAGAAGGAGAAGGCGAAAATAGAGCGATGAAAGCAGCAGAGAAAGCTTTATTATCACCACTTTTAGAAAAATCTATACAAGGTGCAGATAAAATTCTTATTAACTTAATGACTTCTGCAGACGTAGGTTTACAAGAATCTCAATCAGTTGCAGAGATAATAAGAGAAGCAGCAGGAAAAACAATTGACGATGTAATGTTTGGTGTAAGTATAAATCCAGATTTTACAGATAGAATAGAAATTACTATTATAGCTAATAATTTTAGTGATGAAACAGAAAAAAGTGAACCTTTTATAAAAGTTATTGAGAAAAAAGATGAAGAAGTAAAAGAAGAGGGAAAAAAAGAAGAAGTTGATGATTTAGATTTACCTGTTTGGATGAGAAAAAAATAAAAAAAATAAAAAGGAACTCTGATTTAGAGTTCTTTTTTATTTTATTGGTGTAGCTTTCTCATAAAAGTCAAGACGATTAGATTTCCTAAAATTGCTGTGTGATTATAGTAAAAGGACGTAAGGAATTTTTTACAACAAGAATTTTAAAAAACTAATAGATTTAAAAAGTTTTTTAAATAAAAAAGATATAAAACATTTCCTGTAAAATGATTTTATTAAAATAGTTAATAGTAGTTCTAAAAAATATTAGACAAGTAATTATTAAAATATTAAAAAAAATAAAAGAAGAAAAAATAAAAGAAGTTTACATTTTTTTAATTTTGTGCTATTATTTTCATAAGAATAAGCAAATAGAACAAATAAAATTAAAGTAGTAAAAAAATAAAAAAATTAAGGAGGAGTTTATGTTTAAGAAAAAAGCATTATTTTTAGGACTTTGTCTTAGCTTAGTGTTTGGTGCAAATGCTTTTGCTGAGGATGTAAAGCCAGAAAAAGAAGCAGTCGTATCTCAAGAAGTTAAAGACTGGAGACCATTTGATGAAAATGGAGAGATGATAAGAAGTGATAGAGATGCACTTGGTGAAGGTGGCGTTATATCTACTGGAAAATTTGAGGCATCTAAAATTGGAAAAGATATTTTGGCAAAAGGTGGAAATGCTATTGATGCAGCTGTTGCAGCTGGATTTGCATTAGGGGTATGTGAACCAAACTCATCTGGACTTGGTGGTGGAGGTTTCATGGTTATTAGAAGTGCAAAAACTGGAAAAACAGTATTTATAGATTTTAGAGAAAGAGCACCTAAAAAAGCCTTACCAGAAATGTGGAAAGTTGGAGAAGATGGAAAAGTTGTAGGAAATCAAAAGTTTGAAGGCGGAAAAGCTGCTGGAATACCAGGAGAAGTAGCAGGACTTTTATATGCGTTAGAAAATTATGGAACTATGACAAGAGAAGAAGTTATAAGACCATCTATTGATTTAGCTAAAAATGGATTTGTAGTAACTCCTACATTATCATCAGATATGAAAAATAAATATGATAAATTAGAAAAATATGTGGAAGCAGGAAAAGTATACTTAAATAAAGATGGTTTCCCTTATGAAATAGGAGATACATTTAAAAATGAAGATTTAGCAAAAGCTTTAGAAATTATAATTAAAAAAGGGAAAGATGGTTTTTACAAGGGAGAAATTGCTGAAGCAATTGTAAAAGCAGCAAATAAATATGATGGTGTATTTACTATGGAAGATTTAGCAAACTATAAACCAGTTGTTAAAGAACCAGTAAGAGGAACTTATAGAGGATATGAAATTTTCTCTTCACCATCTCCTAGCTCAGGTGGAGCGATAGTTGTTGAAATTTTAAATATATTAGAAAACTTTAATGTTGGAGAGTTAAAAGTTAACTCACCAGAATATTTACACTTATTCTCAGAAGTTTATAAAATGGCTTATGCAGATAGAGGAAAATATATGGGTGACAGTGATTATGTAGATGTTCCAATGAAAGGTTTCACTTCTAAAAAATATGCTAAAGAACTTGCAAAAGAAGTAGATTTAACAAAATCACAAGACAGTAAAGCTCATGATCCTTGGATATATGAACACGAAGATACAACTCACTATTCAATAGCAGATAAAGAAGGAAATATGGTTTCTATAACTAAAACTGTTAATGGATTATTTGGAAGTTCAGTAGTAGTTGACGGATATGGATTTGTGTTAAATAATGAAATGGGAGATTTCAATACTGGTGCAGGACATCCAAATTCAATAGCTCCAGGAAAAGCACCTTTAAGTTCTATGTCGCCAACAGTTGTACTTAAAGATGGAAAACCATTTATGGTATTAGGTTCTCCAGGTGGACCAAAAATAATCAGTACAGTTGCTCAAATTATAAGTAGAATAGTTGACCATAAAATGGGACTACAAGAAGCAGTAGATACTCCTAGACTATATGATAATACTAAAAATGAAATAGGACTTGAAAGTAGAATACCAGAAGAAACTATTAAAAAATTAGAAGAAATGGGACATAAAGTTCATAAAACTATAGAATGGTATAGAGGAATGGGTTCTGTTCAAGCTGTTTTATATAGAGAAGATGGTCTTTTAGAAGGAGCAGCAGATCCAAGAAGAGATGGAAAAGCGTTAGGATATTAAAATAAATAAAAAATAAGAGGAGAAAAATTACAATGAAAAAATTATTAACAGTGTTATTATTTTCAATTTTATCAGTAGCGATATTTGCAGCAAAATTTGAAAAGCCGATTTTATTAACTTCAGTTGGACAAAGTGCAGATGTTCAAATGGCAAAGGCATTACTAAAAAAATCAAAAATTGATGTTGAATTCAATAAAGTTATAAAGGGAGATGAATTAAAAAATCAAAAAACTTTAATACTAGCTATTGGAGGAAGCTCAAAGGGGCTTGGAGCTGCTGGGATAAAGGCAGAAGACGAAATAGTTAGAGTAGAAAAATTAATAAAAGCAGCAAAAGCTAAAGGAATGAAAATAGTAGGAATGCATATAGGTGGAACTGCAAGAAGAGGAGAATTGTCAGATAAATTTGTAAATGTTGCAGCACCTCATGTTGACTATTTAATTGTAGTGGCTGAAGGAAATAAAGATGGAGCTTTTTCAAAAATAGCGAAAGATAATAAAATAGAAATGGCAGAAGTTAAAAAAATTACAGAAACATTAAAACCTTTAAATGAAATTTTTAAATAAAATTTTAAAATTATTTTAAGAACTTTTAAAGATTAATATTTTGTTAAAGAGGGAACAGAAATGTTCCCTTTTTAAGAGAACAACAAAGGAGGAAAAAGTATATGTCAATGGAACTTATACTATTTATAGCAATGGTAAC
>JAGYHM010000049.1 GCA_018457305.1 Fusobacterium sp.
ATAAGATATGGTCTAGTTTTTATTTTGAAAAAAGATGATAAAATTATTTCAATAATAGAGTATATGCAAAAATTTCAAGAAAAAAAAGTATTTCTATATGGAATTTCTACTTTAAAAGAATATAGACATCAGGGTTATGCAAAATTTTTATTGAGAGAAAGTGAGAAATATTTAAAAGAATTAAATTTTGAGGAAATAGAATTAACTGTTGACCCAGCTAATAAAATTGCAATAGATTTTTATTTGAAAGAAAGTTATACGAAAGAAAAATTTTTAAAAGATGAGTATGGAAAAAATATAGATAGATTTGTTATGAAAAAAATAATTTAATGATTTAATTAGAAATTAAATTTATTGAGGAGAATTATGAAATATGATATTGCAGTAATTGGATTAGGGCCAGCAGGTTCTATTTTTTGTAAAACACTACCTAAAAATTTTAAAGTGATTGCCATTGATAGAAAATCTTTTTCTGAAAAAGGTTTTCAAAAAAATTGTGGTGGACTTTTAGCAGAGGATGCACAAAAAGAGTTGATAAAATTAAATTTGAATTTGCCTAAAAAAGTTCTTGCAGACCCACAAATTTTTTATGTTAAAACTTATGATATGGATTCAAAACTAATACGAAATTATCAAAGAACTTATTTGAATATGAATAGACACAGTTTTGATATGTGGTTAGTATCTGAAATTCCAAAAAATATAGAAGTACATTTGGAAGCATCAGTAATTAAAATAGAAAAAATTCAAGATTATTATAGAATAATTTATAAAGAAAATGGCAGAGAATATAGTATAGAAGCAAAATATATTGTTGGAGCAGATGGAGCAAATTCTTACATCAGAAGAAAACTTTATCCTAAAAAAAAGATAAGAAGATATTTGTCAATTCAAAAACATTATAAAGCAGAAAGTCAAAAAGATTTCTATGCTTGTATTTTTGATAGTGAAATTACAGATAGTTATTCTTGGGCAGTGTCTAAAGATGAAACTTTAATTTTTGGTGGAGCATATCCAGAAGAAAAAGCAAAAGAACTTTTTGATAAACAAAAAGAAAGAATGAGGGGAGTAGGTTTTGACTTTGGAGAAGAATTAAAAACAGAAATGTGTTTTGTTTTGTGTCCAGAAAAGTATAAAGATTTTTCTCTTGGTAAAGATAATATATTTTTAATTGGAGAGGCAGCAGGTTTTATAAGTCCTAGCTCTTTGGAGGGTTTAAGCCATGCAATGGCAAGCGGAAGAATATTAGGAGAAGCTTTTTATACAAAAAATCCAGAAAAATTTTATTCTAAAAAAATAAAAAAAATTATGTTTAAGTTGTTGAGGAAAATTTGGAAAAGACCTTTCATGTATTGGAAAAATTTAAGATATTTGATTATGAAATTTAGACTTCAAGCAATTAAAATAAATGGAGAAAAAGAAAAATTATAAGGGAATTTATTTTTAATTGAAATTTTATTTTGAAAAATAAAAAAATCTTTATTGACAATTAACAATTAACGTGATAAAATACAGAACGTCTTAGAAAGCAGAATACAGGAAAAACTCAAACACCATATTATTTTTTGAAAATGGGAGGTTATTTATACCGTTAAAGAGTGGACTTGGTTTTGGACAATTGTTTACACTTTGATGTAGATTGTGAAGAGAATAACTTTTCTTCTAGTAGAGTTAGGTATGAGCTATATAAGATTAATACAATTTTAATAGGAGGAATGTAAAATGAGAGTACAAGTAATTTTGGAATGTACTGAAACTAAGTTGAGACATTACACTACAACAAAAAACAAAAAGACTCATCCAGAAAGATTAGAAATGATGAAGTATAATCCTGTTTTGAAGAAGCATACTCTATACAAAGAGACGAAGAAGTAATATGGCAATTTAATTAGTACACATGCAGGTCAATGGCTCAATTGGTAGAGCATCGGTCTCCAAAACCGAGGGTTGGGGGTTCGAGTCCCTCTTGACCTGCCACTTTTATTGAAAGGGGAAATTATGAATTTATTTCAAAAAGTGAAAATGGAGTATTCAAAGGTTGAGTGGCCTTCAAAAAATGAAGTTGTACATTCTACTGTATGGATAATAACTATGGCTGTATTTCTTTCTATATATCTTGGTGCTTTTGATATTATTGCTCTTAGAGCATTAAAAGTTTTGGAGGCGTTGATATGAATATAGAGACAGTAAAAAGATGGTTTATGATTCACACTTATTCTGGTTATGAAAAAAAAGTTAAAACAGATCTTGAACAAAAAATTGAAACTTTAGGAATGAAAGAAGAAGTTTTAAATATATTAGTTCCAGAAGAAGAAAGTATAGAAGTAGTTAGAGGAAAGAAAAAAAGTGTTTTCAGGAAATTATTTCCTGGTTATGTAATGGTTGAAATGATGGCAACAAGGGAAGAAAGTGAAAACGGAATAAACTTCAAAGTAAATCCAGATGCATGGTATGTTATAAGAAACACAAATGGGGTTACGGGTTTTGTAGGAGTTGGGTCTGATCCTATTCCTATGGAAGAACATGAAGTGAATAACATTTTTAATATAATTGGAGTTGAAGTTCCAAAAGAAAGTATAAAAGTAGAATTTTCAATTGGAGATTATGTTAAAATTTTAGTTGGACCTTTTGCAGAACACGAAGGAAAAGTTACTGAAATTGATTTAGAACACAAAAAAGCAAAAGTAATGGTTGAAATTTTTGGAAGAATGACACCTGTTGAAGTTCAAGTAAATAGTGTGTTGAAAGTGTAAAGTGTAATATACACAAATCTTACGGAGGTATAAATAATGGCAAAAGAAGTAATTCACGTAATAAAATTACAATTACCAGCAGGGAAAGCAAATCCTGCTCCACCAGTTGGACCAGCGTTAGGACAACATGGTGTAAATATAATGGAATTTTGTAAAGCATTTAATGCTAAAACTCAAGATAAAGCTGGATGGGTAATACCAGTTGAAATATCTGTTTTTAGTGATAGATCATTTACTTTTATAATGAAAACTCCACCTGCATCTGATTTATTAAAAAAAGCAGCAGGGATATCATCTGGAGCAAGTAACTCTAAAAAAGATGTTGCAGGAAAAATAACATCTGCAAAATTAAGAGAACTAGCTGAAACTAAAATGCCAGATTTAAATGCATCGTCAATTGAAACAGCAATGAAGATATTGGCAGGATCAGCAAGATCAATGGGAATAAAAATAGAAGATTAATTGCTTAGAAAATTAGTGGTAGGGGAAACTCGTTAAGCCACAGAGGGAGGAAAATTAAGAATGGCAAAACATAGAGGAAAAAAATATTTAGAAATAGCTAAATTAGTAGAAATTGGAAAACTTTATGATGTAAGAGAAGGATTAGAGTTAGTTCAAAAAACAAGAACTGCTAAATTCGTTGAAACAGTTGAAGTAGCTTTAAGATTGGGAGTAGATCCAAGACATGCTGATCAACAAATTAGAGGAACAGTTGTGTTACCTCACGGAACAGGTAAAACTGTAAAAATTCTTGCAATAACATCTGGAGAAAATATTCAAAAAGCATTAGATGCTGGTGCAGATTATGCAGGAGCAGAAGAATATATCAATCAAATTCAACAAGGTTGGCTAGATTTTGATTTAGTAATAGCTACACCTGATATGATGCCTAAAATAGGTAGGCTTGGTAAAATTTTAGGAACAAAAGGTTTAATGCCTAACCCTAAATCTGGAACTGTTACACCTGATATAGCAGGAGCGGTATCTGAATTTAAAAAAGGTAAATTAGCATTTAGAGTAGATAAATTAGGATCTATTCACGTGCCAATTGGAAAAGTAGATTTTGATATTGATAAAATAGAAGAAAACTTTAAAACATTTATAGATCAAATCATTAGATTGAAACCAGCAACATCAAAAGGACAATACTTAAGAACTGTTGCTGTATCATTAACTATGGGACCAGGAGTTAAAATGGATCCTACATTAGTTACTAAATATGTTGGATAATTAAATTAAATATATAGATCCAAACCAAAGACAGTAGGGGGTATTACCTTAAATATCCTACCGAGGTTTGAGTTAGATTACTAACCTCAAGACTCGACCCTCATTTCTTTGGAATGAGGGTTTAATTTTAAAAAAAGAGGAGGTGAATCAATATGGCAACTCAATTTAAAAAAGAAGTTGTAGCTGAATTAGTTGAAAAAATTAAAAAAGCTCAATCAGTTGTTTTTGTTGATTATCAAGGGATTAAAGTTAACGAGGAAACTGCGTTAAGAAGACAAATGAGAGAATCAGGAGCAGAATATCTAGTTGCAAAAAATAGATTATTTAAAATAGCTCTTAAAGAATCAGGCGTTGAAGATAGTTTTGATGAAATATTAGAAGGAACAACTGCATTTGCTTTTGGATATGATGATCCAGTAGCACCTGCAAAAGTAGTTTTTGATTTATCAAAAGCTAAGAAAAAAGCAAAAGCAAAAGGACAAGAAGATGTATTCAAGATAAAAGGTGGATACTTAACAGGGAAAAAAGTTAGCATAGATGAAGTAGAATCACTAGCTAAATTACCATCAAGAGAACAATTACTATCTATGTTACTAAATTCAATGTTAGGACCAGTAAGAAAACTTGCTTACGCAACTGTGGCAATAGCAGACAAAAAAGAATCTGCTGAATAATAAATAAAAAAATTAAAAGAATAATAGGAGGAATAAAAAATGGCATTTAATAAAGAACAATTTATAGCTGACTTAGAAGCTATGACAGTATTAGAATTAAAAGAATTAGTATCGGCTTTAGAAGAACACTTTGGAGTAACTGCTGCTGCACCAGTAGCTGTAGCTGCTGCAGGACCTGCAGAAGCTGCTGAAGAAAAAACTGAATTTGATGTAGTTTTAAAATCAGCAGGGGCTAATAAAATTGCAGTTATCAAAGAAGTAAGAGCAATAACTGGATTAGGATTAAAAGAAGCTAAAGAATTAGTTGACAATGGTGGAACTATTAAAGAAGCTGCACCTAAAGAAGAAGCAGAAGCAGTAAAAGAAAAATTAACTGCAGCTGGAGCAGAAGTAGAAGTAAAATAATATATTTACTTAAAGTTATTAACAATAAAAAAATAGGCACTCTTGGGAAATAACTAGAGTGCCTTTTTGCCAATTTTAGTGATGGTTAATCTTTTGAAACTAGATACCTCTTTTAATTTCAAAGGATTAGTTATTAATTATTGCTTATTAAGGAGAGTGGATTGATGAGGAAACTCGTTGAGAGATTGAATTTTGGAAGAATAAAAAATAGGGGAGAAATGCCTCATTTTTTAGAATTTCAATTAAATTCGTATGAAGATTTTTTACAAACAATGGTAGCACCAAACAATAGAGAAAATAAAGGATTTGAGCTTGCGTTCAAAGAAATTTTTCCGATAGAGTCTTCAAATGGAGACATAAGATTGGAATATGTTGGATATGAATTACATGAATCAGAAAGTCCTTTAAACGATGAATTAGAATGTAAAAAAAGAGGTAAAACTTATTCAAATTCATTGAAAGTTAGATTAAGATTGATAAATAAGAAAAAAGGGAACGAGATACAAGAATCGTTAGTATATTTTGGAGAAGTTCCTAAGATGACTGATAGAGCTACATTTATTATAAATGGAGCTGAAAGAGTTGTTGTTTCACAATTACATAGATCACCTGGAGTTTCTTTTGGAAAAGAGGTAAACACACAAACAGGAAAAGATTTGTATTCAGGGAAAATAATTCCGTATAAAGGAACTTGGTTAGAGTTTGAAACTGATAAAAATGATTTTTTAAGTGTAAAAATAGATAGAAAAAAAAGAGTTTTAGCGAGTGTATTTTTAAAAGCGGTTGATTTCTTTGAAAATAATTCAGAGATAAAAGATTATTTTTTAGAAACAACAACTTTAAATTTAAAAGCTTTATATAAAAAATATAAAAAACAAGATGAATTATTAGAAAATTTAATAGAAACTCTAGATTCTTGTATTTTAAAAGAAGATATAATAGATGAAGAAACGGGAGAATATATTGCAGAAGCAGAAGTGGTTTTTAGTGAGGAAATTATAAAAAGAATAGTAGAAGCTAAAATAGAAGAAGTAACTTATTGGGATGTTAAATCGGAAGATAAATTGATAGCCAATACTTTAATGAATGACACAACTTTCACTAAAGATGAAGCTGTAATTGAAATATTTAAAAAATTAAGACCAGGAGATCAAGTAACTATTGAATCAGCAAGAAGTTTAATAAGACAGATGTTCTTTAATTCTCAAAGATATGATTTAGAACCTGTTGGCAGATATAAAATGAATAAGAGATTAAAACTTGAAGTTCCTGAAGATGTCATTATTTTAACAAAAGAAGATGTAATTGCAACTATCAAATATGTTATATCTCTTAATAATGGAGAAGCAGAAGTACACACAGATGACATTGATAATTTATCAAATAGACGTGTAAGAGGAGTAGGAGAATTACTTCTTATGCAAATAAAAACTGGTTTAGCAAAAATGAATAAAATGGTTAGAGAAAAAATGACGACTCAAGATGCTGAAACAGTTACTCCACAGTCATTGTTAAACACTAGACCATTGAATGCTTTGATACAAGACTTCTTTGGTTCAGGACAATTATCTCAATTTATGGATCAGTCTAATCCGTTGGCAGAGTTAACTCACAAAAGAAGAATTTCTGCATTAGGACCCGGGGGACTTTCAAGAGAAAGAGCAGGCTTTGAAGTAAGAGACGTTCACGATTCACATTATGGAAGAATTTGTCCAATAGAAACTCCAGAAGGACCAAATATAGGTCTGATAGGATCGTTAGCAACTTATGCAAAAATAAATAAATATGGGTTTATAGAAACGCCTTATGTAAAAGTTAAAGATGGAATTTTAGATTTAGATGAAATTCATTATTTAGCAGCAGATGAAGAAGACGGATTATTTATAGCCCAAGCAGATACAAAATTTGATAAAAAAGGTAAATTACAAGGTCTAGTTGTTTGTAGATATGGACATGAAATAGTTGAAGTAGAACCAGAAAGGGTAAATTATTTAGATGTTTCTCCTAAGCAAGTTGTATCAGTTTCAGCAGGTTTGATTCCATTCCTAGAACACGATGATGCCAACAGAGCTTTAATGGGATCTAACATGCAAAGACAAGCAGTTCCTTTACTTAGAACAGAAGCACCTTTCATTGGAACAGGTTTAGAAAGAAAAGTTGCCGTAGATTCTGGTGCAGTTGTTACAACTAAAGTAGCAGGAAAAGTTTCTTATGTTGATGCTATAAAAATCATAATTGAAGATAAAGATGGAAAAGAACATACTTATAAACTTTTAAATTATGAAAGATCAAATCAGTCTATGTGTTTACATCAAATTCCACTTGTAGATTTAGGAGATGAAGTTGCAGTAGGAGATATAATAGCAGATGGACCAGCAACAAAAGATGGAGATTTATCACTTGGAAGAAATATTCTTATGGGATTTATGCCATGGGAAGGGTATAACTACGAAGATGCGATTTTGATTTCAGATAGACTTAGAAAAGAAGATGTATTTACTTCTATTCATATTGAAGAATATGAAATAGATGCAAGAAATACTAAATTGGGAGATGAGGAGATTACAAGAGAAATTCCAAATGTATCAGAATATGCTTTAAGAAAACTTGATGAAAATGGAATTATTGTAATTGGTTCAGAAGTTGAGCCTGGGGATATTTTGGTTGGTAAAACTGCTCCTAAGGGAGAAACTGAACCACCAGCAGAAGAAAAATTATTGAGAGCAATTTTTGGAGAAAAAGCAAGAGATGTAAGAGATACTTCTTTAAAAATGCCACATGGTTCTAAGGGAGTTGTAGTAGATATATTAGAACTTTCAAGAGAAAATGGAGATGAGCTTAAAGCTGGAGTAAACAAATCAATAAGAGTTTTAGTTGCAGAAAAAAGAAAAATAACTGTTGGGGATAAAATGTCTGGAAGACATGGAAACAAAGGGGTAGTCTCAAGAGTGTTACCAGCAGAAGATATGCCATTCTTAGAAGACGGAACACATTTAGATGTTGTACTTAATCCACTTGGGGTACCTTCTCGTATGAACATAGGGCAAGTACTGGAAGTTCACTTAGGTATGGCAATGAGAACATTAAATGGTGGAACTTGTGTAGCAACTCCTGTATTTAATGGAGCTTCAGAAGAAGAAGTTAAAGATTATCTTGAGAAACAAGGCTTCCCTAGAACAGGAAAAGTAACTTTATATGATGGAAGAACAGGAGATAAGTTTGACAATAAAGTTACAGTTGGAATAATGTATATGTTAAAACTTCATCACCTTGTTGAAG
>JAGYHM010000050.1 GCA_018457305.1 Fusobacterium sp.
TAGCATTATTTATATTTTCTCCAATAAGTCTACCAAGTTTATTTGCAGTTGTTGCAAGAGGAATAAAAACATTTTTTTCTAAAACTGCGTGATAAACACTTGCACAATCTCCTGCTGCATATACATTTGGAATATTTGTTTTACCATATCTATCTATAACAATAGCACCGTTTTTTAACATTTCAATTCCACTATCTTTTAAAAATTCTGTGTTAGGTTTAATTCCAGTTGACACAACGACTATATTAGCAGAATATTCTTTTTTATCTGTCTTAACTCCTATAACTTTATTTTCAAAAGTTATAATTTCTTTTATATTTTCGTTTAAGTGTAAAGATGTATTTTCGTGTTTATTTAGATATTCTTCCATAATATCTGTAATTTCTTTATCAAAAGTTTTTCTCAATATTCTTTCAGAATGTTGTAAAATTCTGATATTTTTATTTAGATTAACAGCAGCCTCCACAAATTCAAGTCCTATATAACCTGCTCCAATAACAGTTATATTTTTATTTTCACTTTTTAAAAGTTCTTTTTTTAATTTAATGCCATCATCAAAAGATTTTAAATTAAACACATTTTCTGCATCAATATTTTTTATATTTGGAGGTTGAACTGCAGATGCTCCAGTAGTTATAACTAAGTCATCATAAAAATCTTCAAAGATAGAATTATTTTCAAGATTTCTAACAGTAATTTTTTTTGAATTGAAATCCACACTTTCAACCTTATGTTTAATTTTTATGTTTATATTTTCTTTTTTAAATTCTTCATAAGTTCTTGCTATCATAGTATTTTTATCTTCAAAAAAATTCCCTACATAATAAGGTAAACCACAAGCTCCCCATGAAATAATATCTGTCATTTCATAGACAGTAATATCTAAATTTTTATTTAATCTTTTTGCTTTTGAAGCTGCACTCATTCCAGCAGCAACTCCACCAATTATAATTATTTTTTTATTCATAAAAATCACTCCTTTACTTAAAGAAATAATACCATTTATATATAGTTTTGTAAAGTTATTAAGTTTCAATAAAAAATTATTTTTTAATCTTTGGCTCGCTACGGACTAATGTGCTGTCTTAGAGGCTCTTAATTGTGAAGCAATTTTAGAGCGTTCTTAGATGCAGTCGCAGACTGCCTCGCCTCTATGGTCGGGGCTATCGCCCCGACACCCATTTGATAAAAGTTTATAATTAAGTTTTTTTTGATAATAATACTCTTTGAGCCTTTAAAATTTCTCAGTAAAAACTTGTAATGAGTTTTAGAAAAATCTTGCGTGTCTGAGCGTAGCGAGTTTGCAAGTTTTTCTTAACGAATTAGAGTTTTTATGGTTAAAGAAATTTTGGGCTCAAAAAGGTTTTTTGTTACTTTTTTGCCTGTAAAAAAGTAAGAACAAATAAAGATAAAAAAAGAGCGAAAAATTCGCTCTCCTCTAAAATTTAATCATTTAATTTTAAAACTGATACAAATGCTTCTTGTGGAATCTCAACATTACCTATGCTCTTCATTCTCTTTTTCCCTTCTTTTTGTTTTTCAAGAAGTTTTTTCTTTCTTGTAATATCTCCACCATAACATTTTGCTATTACATTTTTTCTATATGCTTTTATTGTTTCTCTTGCAATTATTTTTGAGCCAAGTGCAGCCTGAATTGGAATTTCAAATTGTTGTCTTGGAATAACTTCACGAAGTTTTTCACAGATTGCTCTTCCTCTATAATAAGCGTTATCTGAATGAGCAATAAATGAGAAGGCATCAACTGGTTTTCCAGAAACTAAAATATCTACTTTAACCAATGTTGAAACTTTATACTCACTTAATTCATATTCAAAAGAAGCATAGCCTTTTGTTCTTGATTTTAATTTATCATAAAAATCTATTACTATTTCTGCAAGTGGTAATTCATAAGAAAGCATAGAACGATTTTCATCTAAATAATCCATTGATAAGAAAATTCCTCTTTTCTCTTGACAAAGTTCCATAACATTTCCAACATATTCTTTTGGAGCAATTATTTTTCCTCTTATAAATGGTTCTTCTATTTTAATTTTTCCTCTACCTAATTCTGGAAACTCACAAGGGTTATCTATAATTTCTTCTTCTCCACCATCTATACTAACTTTATATTGTACTGACGGAGTTGTTGAAATTAAATCTATATTATATTCTCTTCTCAATCTTTCAACTATTATTTCCATGTGTAATAATCCTAAAAATCCACATCTAAATCCAAAACCTAAAGCTAACGAAGTTTCTGGTGTAAAAGTAAGAGATGCATCATTTAATTGTAATTTTTCTAAGGCCTCTCTTAATTCTGAATAATCATCAGTAGATAGTGGATAAATTCCAGCAAATACCATAGACTGTGCAGGTTTAAATCCTTCTAGTGGAAAAATACAAGGATTTTTTACAGTAGTTATAGTATCTCCAACTCTTGTGTCATGTATAGTTTTAACTCCTGTTATTATATAACCAACTGAACCAGAACTTAAAGAGTCAGTTATTTTCATTGTTGGAGAAAAAACTCCAACTTCTAAAACATCTAATTCTTTTTCAGTTGACCAAATTTTAATTTTATCTCCCTTTTTAATGTTTCCATCAAGCACTTTAATGTAAGTAATTACTCCTCTATAATCATCAAAGTATGAATCAAAAATCAATGCTTTAAGTGGTGCATCCTCATCATAATTAGGAGCTGGAACAAATTTAACAATTGCTTCTAAAATTTCTTCTATTCCTATTCCAGTTTTTGCAGAACATAATACTGCATCATCTGCTGGTAGACCAATTATTTCTTCAATTTCTTTTTTTACTTTTTCTGGTTCTGCAGCAGGTAAATCAATTTTATTTATTATAGGAAGAATTTCTAAATCATTTTCTATCGCCAAATAAACATTAGCAAGAGTTTGTGCCTCAACCCCTTGTGCTGCATCAACAACAAGTAAAGCTCCTTCACAAGCAGTAAGTGAACGTGAAACTTCGTAGATAAAGTCAACGTGCCCCGGAGTATCAATTAAATTTAATTCATATTCTTCTCCATCTTTTGCTTTATAATTTAGAGTAACAGCTTGAGCCTTTATTGTAATTCCTTTTTCTCTTTCAAGCTCCATTGAATCAAGTAATTGTGCTTTCATATCTCTTTCTGCAACTGCACCTGTGAATTCAAGTAATCTATCAGCAATTGTAGATTTTCCGTGATCAATATGTGCAATGATAGAGAAATTTCTTTTATTTTTTTGTAGCATATAGCCCTCCAATTTTTAGTTTTCATTCCATTATAAATTATTTATAAGAAAAAATAAAGAGTTTTTTAAAAAATTAAATAATAATTTTTAATTATGAAAAAAAGGGGCAACTGCGTTTTACTGTCGCCCACTCTTGTGGGGGCTTCGCCCCCAAACCCCCAAAAATTATTTTTATAAAATTTAATATTTTTTTAAGTGTGAGGCGACGGCACCCCGTCGCAACCAGCGAGCAGCGAAGCGGGCGAGCCAAAAATTTCCTTATATATAAAAAATACGACCTGCGTCTTAATGGACAGGTCGCTAAAATTTAATATTTTAAATATTTATCCAAATTTGTACAACAGATAAACATATAATTCCTGCTATAAAAAACATTGTAATTTCTCTATAATGTTTAAGTAAATATGAAATTATTTTTGAAAAAATTACTAAGCCAAGCATAACCCCAAGTCCTAAAAAGAATAGAGGCTTTATATTTAAATCACTTACATAGGCAATTATGTTATAATATTCTCCCAAAATTAAAAGTAATAATGAACCAGAAATTCCCGGAATTATCATAGTACCTGCTGCTAAAATTCCATAGATAAATAATTTTATTAAATAAGCAGCAGAGAAGCATAAATCTTTTGTATTTTGACTAGCTATATTAACTGTATTTTCATCAATAGTTTTATATTTTAAATTAAAGTATATAAAAATTCCCATAACAAATAAGCCTACTAAAAAAGAAATAATATTTTTAATTTTTTTACAGTCCATATCTTTTAATAAATAATATAAAGATGGTAAAATTAAAAGAGAAAATACAGCAGATGTTAATTTAGGAAAATTTGTAATAGAAAATTTTATTATATTTGCAAAAAGTAAAATCCCAACTACTGCACCAATAAAAAATATAAGTAAATATTTAAAATATTCTATCTTTTTTTTCATACTAACTTCAAAGAAATTTCCAATTTTTTCTAAAATTTCATCATAAACTTTTAAAAGAACAGCAACTGTTCCCCCAGATACTCCTGGGATTATATTGGCAACCCCAATTAACATTGACTTTACAAAAAGTATTATTGTTTCGTTCATATTTTATTTATTTTCTCCCTTCCAAATCCTTTTTAGTCTTAATGGTGATAGCAAAATTAGGGCTTGAAATAATTTATAACCAATTTTTTCTTTCAACTCAAGTGGTCTATAATAAAGACAAACTTTATCTCCAACCTTAACTCTATTATCTATTTCAATAAAAGTATTATCCATAGTTACTTGTGCTATTCTGTATTCTTTTTTATTTATTAAGCAATAAGTTCCTTCATTTGCTTTAATAAATCCATCTCCGTATCCAATTTTTATTTTTGCAATTTGTTTTGTATCAGCATTTAATATAGAAAGTTTTTCATAGGCTATATATTTTAAATCTTCCACATTTCTTATTGATTCAACTTTTCCTTCTAATGATGAAAAAACATATTTTAAATCTGTATCAAAAAAACCTGTTTCTTGCATTCCATAAAGCATTACACCAACTCTTATGTGGGTTGCAATCTCACAATCATAGTCGTATGTTCCTGCAGTATTTTGTAAATGTATCATCTCAAAATTATTTTTTCCTAAAAGTTTAACAGTTTCTGTAAATTTTTTCATTACAATTAAACCATCTTCATAAGTCGTAGAAAATAAATGTGAAGAAATTCCATAAAATTTTAGGCTATTAAACTTAATTATATTATGAACTTCCTCTATCTCATCTTCTAAAATTCCATTTCTACCAAAACCATAATCTATTTTTAAAGATAATCTTTTAGTAGGAATATTATTTTTTATTGTTTCTTTCAACTCTTTAATACTATTTATTGAAACTATTATATTTTCATTTTCTTTTATAATTTCATAATCTTCTATACTTTCAAAAATAATTATTTTGAAATCTTTTATATCAAATTTTTTAAAATTTTCAATTAAATCTAATGCTTCAGAGAGCCTAGCAACTGCATAATCTTTTATTCCCAAATCATAAAGAGCCTTTGAAATTAAAAATATATCGTGCCCATAAGCATTTGCCTTTATAACAGGTAAAATTTCTTTCTTTTTATATTTTTTTAAGTATTCTATATTACTTTTTAAAGCTTCTTTGTCAAGTGAAATAAAAAAAGATTTTGTTTCCATAAACCCCCACCTCTTTCAATAATATTTACTTAATTATATGATTATATTTATAGTTTTGTCAATTAAGTATTACAAAAATTAAAATTATTTTTTAAATAAAAAAAAAGAAGCTAGTAAACTTCTTCAAATTTTTGTAATGGTGCCTAGGATTGGATTTGAACCAACGACCGTTCGGGTATGAACCGAGTGCTCTAGCCAACTGAGCTACCTAGGCATAAAATGGTGGAGATAAGCGGGATCGAACCGCTGACCTACGCAGTGCAAGTGCGTTGCTCTCCCAAACTGAGCTATATCCCCATATTAAATTTTAATGGTGCGGAGAGAGAGAGTCGAACTCTCACATACTAAGATACTAGATCCTAAGTCTAGCGCGTCTACCAATTTCGCCATCCCCGCAAAAAAAATTAACAAAATGGTGCCGCTTATCGGAGTCGAACCAATCACCTACTGATTACAAGTCAGTTGCTCTACCAGATGAGCTAAAGCGGCATAATGGCGGGAGTGACGAGACTCGAACTCGCGACCTCCTGCGTGACAGGCAGGCGCTCTAACCAACTGAGCTACACCCCCATTATAATATTTCATTTTAAAATTTAATGGTGGTCGCAACAGGACTTGAACCTGTGACCCCCTGCTTGTAAGGCAGGTGCTCTCCCAACTGAGCTATGCGACCTCAAAAATTACTGGTGCGTCATACAGGATTCGAACCTGTGACCACCTGATTAAGAGTCAGATGCTCTACCAACTGAGCTAATGACGCATAAATGGAGCGGGAAACGAGGTTCGAACTCGCGACATTCAGCTTGGAAGGCTGACGCTCTACCAACTGAGCTATTCCCGCGTCGCATTTAGTATGATACAATAAGAGAACTTTTTTGTCAATTATTTTTTTTATTTTTAATTAAATTTTTTATATTTAATATTACTTTATAAAATAGAATTTCATAAAAATTATAATTTAATATAAATTTTTAATTTTTATATCATTTCATACAAATATGAACTTTTTACACGAAAATATTCTTTTAATTTTCTAAACTTCTCTAAATTTTTATTATTTTTAAATTCTATTTTTTCTGATTTTACTAAATCTTCAAAAGATAAAAAACCACTTAATAATTGACTTAAATTTCCTATATTTATTTTAAAATCATAGTCTCTAAATTTATCTGATAAAATAATTTTTTTATCATTAAAAATATAAACAGCATTATTTTCTTCAATTATATCATCTTTAATATAAATTTTTAAATTTTTAAAAGTGTCTTTATATTTTTCTAATAAAATTAGAGGAGAAATAATTCTAAGCATCATAAAAGGCTCTATTCTCTTTTCAATCTCTAATTGATTTTCAAAAAGAAATTCTAAATTTGAGTTTTCTTCTGCAACTACTTCAATTTTTTTATAATTTTCTTTATATTTATACAATAAAAATAAAATCTGTTTTTTACTCTCTATATTTTTTGAAAAACTTTCTCTAATCTCTATTTTATCTTTATCAAAACCGAAAATCATATAGGACATAGGGGTATTATCTTTATATAAAATAAAGACTTTCATTTTATCAGTAAAAACTTCTAATAACAATTTTTTAAAATAGTATTTATCTCTTATTAAATAAGAAAGTTTATCTTGCATTGAAAAATCATAAATTTCTATCAAATCATCTAAAAATTTTTCATAATTTATTTCTGTAATTTCTAAAATTTGACTATTATCTGTATTAGTTTTTTCAAGTTCCTTTAATAAGTCAATATTAAAAGTATATTTTTCTAAAAGGGAAAAATATTCAAAGCCATATTGCCTATATAGAATTGGATTTATTGGATTTAAAAAAATAAAGGGATAATTTTCTTTTTTTAAATTTTTGAGCATAGTTATAATCAATTTTTTCATATAGCCTTTTTTTCTTTCTTTTTTATCAGTAGAAACCCCAACAATATATTTTGTTTTATAATTAGATTTATCAAAATTTAATATATATGGATTTTCATGCAAAGAAGATTTTATTTTTCCGTGCTCCTCCAAGACTAAATAATTTTTATAATTAAATATATTTTCAAAATAAAAATTTCTTTGCTCTTCGTTATCATCAAAACTTTCTTCCCAGAATTTCTTTGCTATTTCTTTTTCATTTTCTTTAGAGTATCTTATTTTAAAATTTCTTAATTTCATATTAAATTAACTTCCTTTTTTCTTTTACTATAACATAATTATATCAAATTATAAAATAAAATTTAAAAATTTATTTGACATTTATAAATATTTATGTTATTATGACTTATACCTAAAAGGGGTATAAGTATAAAGAGGTTATAAATTTTAGGAGGTAGCGATATGGCAAGTTGTGAAAATATGAAAAAAGGTGAATTATATGTTTGTGAATGTTGTGGGTTTGAAGTAGAAGTTAAAGCACAATGTGCTTGTTCTGATGGAGATGATTGTGAAACTCATACTCATGATACAGATTGTTGTGAATTTATTTGTTGTGGGAAACCATTAGCATTAAAAAAATAACTATTAAAAAGGGAGACAGCGTTCGCTATACTCACTGTCTCCCCTCTCTGCGAGGCTTGGGGCTATCGCCCCAAACCCCGCCAAAGACAAAAATTTAAATTAGAAAATTCCTTTTTTAATAATTAAACCTAGTAATTTGAGTGAACACATTTTACTAGGTTTTTTATATCCAGGGAAATTATAAATTGACTTTTTATTTGTTCGGGGCTTGGGGGCGTAGCCCCCATGAGAGAGGCGAGGCGATTTCACTGCATCTAAGACGCTCTAAAATTACTTCGTAATTAAGAGCCTCTAAGACAGTCGAAGGACGCAGGTCGCCTTTTTTTGTATTCAAGGAAATTATAATCTGACTTTTGGCTCGCCCGCTTCGCTGCTCGCTAGTTGCGACGGCGTGCCGTCGCC
>JAGYHM010000051.1 GCA_018457305.1 Fusobacterium sp.
CTGCTGAAAATAGAGTGGAATTTGAAAATTTAACTCCAATTTATCCTAAAGAGCAGTTTATTTTAGGAAAAGATTCAGAAAATATTTCTGGAAGAATTATAGATTTATTTTCTCCAATAGGAAAAGGTCAAAGAGCTTTAATAATAGCTCCACCTAAAGCTGGAAAAACAACTTTTATAAGTTCGATAGCTAATGCTATTATAAAAGATAATGATACGGAGGTTTGGATTTTACTTATAGATGAAAGACCAGAAGAAGTAACTGACATAGTTGAAAATGTAAAAGGGGCAAAAGTTTTTGCCTCAACTTTTGATGAAGATTCAAAAAATCATATAAAAGTTACGGAAGAAGTAATAGAACTTGCAAAGACAAAAGTAGAAAATGGAAAAGATATTGTTATTTTGTTAGACTCTTTAACTCGTCTTTCAAGAGCTTATAATATAGTAATTCCATCTAGTGGAAAATTATTATCTGGTGGAATAGACCCAAGTGCCTTATATTATCCTAAAAACTTTTTTGGAGCAGCAAGAAATATAAAAAATGGTGGAAGTTTAACAATAATTGCCACTATATTAGTTGATACAGGAAGTAAGATGGATGATGTAATTTATGAAGAGTTTAAGTCAACAGGAAACTGTGATATTTATTTAGATAGACATCTTGCAGAACTTAGAATTTTCCCTGCAATAGATATAGAAAAATCAGGAACTAGAAAAGAAAATTTACTTCTTTCTAAAACTGATATAGAAAAAATATGGGATTTTAGAAGATACTTGTCTAGTTTAGATAGTAAAGCAGGAGCAACATCTTCTCTTATTAAGGCTATCAAAAAAACTAAAAGTAATAAGGAATTATTAAAAAATTATAAATAGAGGGGTTAATAATGAAGAATAAGACAAAAATAATTATATTATTTACATATTTATTAACCATAATAATACTTGTGGTTAGGTTATTTATAATAAGCTCACATGAAGTTGTTGATACAAAAGACTTTATAGACTACTATGAAAAAGGAGATTCAGAAAATGGTGGTTTAGAGCTTACAACAGATAATTTTATAACTTTTACTAAAGAATATAATTTTGTTAAAGAAATAAAAACAGAAGATACAGAGAAAAATGAAAAACAAAAAATAGAAAAAAAGAAAGAAAAAAAAGTAATAAAAAAAATGGAGATGTTGACTTATAAAATAGTTTCTGGAGATAATTTAAGTAAGATATCTAAAAAATTAAATGTTTCTACAGATACTTTAAAAATTTATAATTCAAGTGCAAGAAAAGGAAGATTTATTGTTAATAAGGAACTTACTTATCCATCTAAAGATGGGGTTCTTTATAAAATAAAAAGAGGGGATTCCATTCCTAAAATTGCTAAGTTATATCAAATAAAAGAGGAAGATATTATAAGCAATAATAAGATAAATCCTAAAAAATTAGTAGCAGGAAAGAAGATATTCTTACCTAAAGTTTCTTATAAAAGATTTAACGAGCTTAAAAATAATAAGACTTCAAAAGTAAGTAAAACTAAAAAAACGAAGAATAATAAAAAAAATAAAAGCAATAAAAAAATACAAGTAAGTGGGAAATCTTCTTATGGTTTTTCTTTTCCAATTAAATATAGAGGTATAAATAGTAGATTTGGTTATAGACTTCATCCTGTTTTAAGAAGATATATTTTACATACAGGGGTAGACTTAGTTGCAAAATATGTTCCACTTAGGGCTGCAAAAGATGGTGTAGTATCTTATGCAGGTTGGATGCGTGGTTATGGAAAAATAATAATAATAAAACATTCAAATAATTATGAAACTAGATATGCTCATTTAAGTGTTATTTCAACAAGAGCTGGAGAAAGGGTTAGAAGAGGAGAATTTATAGGAAAAACGGGGAAAAGTGGAAGAGTAACAGGTCCACATCTTCATCTTGAAGTAAGATATAAAGGTGTTCCTAAAAATCCTATGAAGTATTTTTAAGTTTTATATATAAATTTAAAATATAGTTTTTCTTATAAAATTAGGTAGGAGAAAAATGAGAAAAGAAACAAGAATTGTAGAAGTTGGAAGTTTAAAGATAGGAGGAGAAAATCCTATTATTATTCAGTCAATGACAAATACTTTGACTTCTGATATAGAAAAAACGGTTAGACAAATAAAAGAGCTTGAAAAAGAAGGTTGTCAATTAGCAAGAATGACTATAAATAATATTGAGGCAGCTGAAGCAATAAAAGAAATTAAAAAACAAGTTTCTATTCCCTTGGTTGCAGATATACATTTTGATTATAGATTAGCTTTATTAGCTATTGAAAATGGAATAGATAAACTTAGGATAAATCCGGGAAATATAGGGGATGATGATAAAGTAAAACTTGTAGTTGAGGCAGCCAAGAAAAAAAATATTCCCATTAGAATAGGAGTTAATTCAGGTTCTATTGAGAAAGAAATTTTAGAAAAATATAAAAAGTCTTGTGTTGACGCCTTAGTTGAAAGTGCTATGTATCATATTAAATTATTAGAAAAATATAATTTTTTTGATATAGTGATTTCCCTTAAATCAAGTAATGTAAAAATGATGTTAGAAGCATATAGAAAAATAAGTTCATTAGTAAATTACCCTTTGCATTTAGGAGTAACAGAAGCAGGAACAAAATTTCAAGGGACAGTAAAATCTGCAATAGGAATAGGGAGTCTTTTAGCAGATGGAATAGGAGACACTATAAGAGTTTCTTTAACAGAAAATCCAGTTGAAGAAATAAAAGTTGCAAAAGAAATTTTAAAAGTTTTGGGTTATTTAGATACAGGAGTTGAAATAATTTCTTGCCCTACTTGTGGAAGGACGGAAATAGATTTAATTTCACTTGCTAAACAAGTTGAAGAAGAATATAGAGATAAAAAAAATAAATTTAAAATAGCAGTTATGGGTTGTGTTGTTAATGGTCCGGGAGAAGCAAAAGAATCAGATTACGGTATAGCAGCAGGTAAAGGGACAGGAATTTTATTTAAGAGAGGAAAAATTGTAAAAAAAGTAAAAGAAGATAAACTTTTAGAAGAATTAAAACTCATGATAGAAAACGATTTTAAAGAGTAAATACTAAATTTAAACTTTTTAGACTTTTATTAAGTCTAAGTTATAGATGAACAAATACCCAGGAGGGTTGAATGGATTTTGAGAGCATATTTGAAGAATATTTTGATAGGGTATACTACAAGGTTTTAGGCCTTGTAAAAAATAGCAGTGATGCAGAAGATATATCTCAAGAAGTTTTTATAAGTGTTTATAAAAATCTTGATAAATTCAGGAAAGAGAGTAATATTTATACTTGGATTTATAGGATAGCAATAAATAAAACTTATGATTTTTTTAAAAAGAAAAAAGTTGAACTTGAAATAAATGAAGAAATTTTATCAGTGGCGGATACTTTTAGTGCGGACACAAATATGATATTGGAAGAGCGATTAAAAATATTGCCTTCAAGAGAGAAAGAAATTGTAATTCTAAAAGATATTTATGGTTATAAATTAAAAGAAATAGCTGATATGAAAAATATGAATATTTCAACGATAAAATCTATTTATTATAAAGCACTTAGAGATATGGGGGGAGAATGATATGTCACCAAAAGAAAGAGTTAGAGCAGAAATATATAAAAGTTTACTAAATGAAGAAAAAAAGAAAAATAGAAATATGTCTATATTTTCAGTTGGATTATTTTTTGTAGGTATAGTAGGAGCAACAAGTTTCACTTCTTTTATGAATGGAACAAGTTTAAATACCAAATCACCTATGATGGCATTTTCTGCTAAAACTAAAGAAGATGAATTAGTAGCAAGCATGTATAAGGATACTATCGTAAATAAAAAAAGTATAGAGTTAAATCCAGATGAACTTTTTATAAATAAAACACAAATATAATGGGGGAAAATAATGAAAAAAATAATTTGTATGATATTACTTTCATTTTCAGTTGTTAGTTTTTCTACTGAAAATACTCTTGGAATAATTGGAGATAAAGAATTAAGAGAAGTTGGAGTAAAAGAGAGTAACATAAAAAAAGCAAAAGATTTAATGAACGAAGTTGCTAGCAGTTATAAATTAAAAGTATTAGAAAAAGAAGAGTTACAACTTCAAATAAATAAATATTTATTAGATGGAGCAGAAAAGAATTTAAGCAAAATAGATAGAATTTTTGAAAAAATAGGACAGATAGAAGTTTCTATAATGAAAGAAAGAATGAGAAGCCAAATAAAAATGCAAAAATATATTACTCAAGATCAATATATGAAGGCAAGAGAATTATCTATAAAAAGATTAAATTCTGGAAGATAAGAAAAAATTTAAAAAAATAAAATAAAAAAATTAAGATGAGATTTTTTTTTCTCATCTTTTATTTTTACTTGCAATTTTATTATGAATATGATAAAATTATTGCTGATATTAAGAATAGATTTTGGGAAGGTGAAAAGATGAGAAAAGGAATACATCCTGAATTAAATGTTGTTGTTTTTGAAGATATGTCTGGTAATAAATTCTTAACTAGATCTACAAAAAGTTCTAATGAAACTACAACTTACGAAGGAAATGAGTACCCAGTTATAAAGATTGCAGTTAGTTCTGCATCACACCCATTTTATACTGGTGAACAAAGATTCGTTGACACTGCAGGAAGAGTTGACAAATTTAACAAGAAATTTAACTTGGGTAAAAAATAGTAAAATTAAAAAACGGGATTTGACATCCTGTTTTTTTATAGAAAAAAGGAGGAATTTTTATGGCAGTAATTGAAGTGAATCATCCATTGATTGAACATAAAATGACAATTTTAAGGAGTGTTGACACAGATACAAAAGCATTTAGAGAAAATCTAAATGAAATTGCAAAACTTATGACTTATGAGGCAACAAAAAATTTAAAATTAACAGATACAGAAGTTGAAACACCACTTATGAAAACAAATGCTTATACTTTACAGGATAAAGTTGGAATAGTTCCTATATTGAGAGCAGGACTTGGAATGGTTGATGGAATATTAGATTTAGTTCCAATGGCAAAGGTAGGACATGTTGGAGTGTATAGAAACGAAGAAACATTAGAGCCAGTATATTATTATTGTAAACTACCAGAAGATATAACAACAAGAAAAGTAATAGTTGTAGACCCAATGTTGGCAACAGGTGGTTCAGCAGTTTATGCTATTGACTATTTAAAGGAACAAGGAGTAACAGATATTTTATTTATGTGTCTAGTTGCAGCACCAGAAGGAATTGCAAAACTTTTAAATAAACATCCAGATGTACCTATATACACTGCTAAAATAGATCAAGGCTTAAATGAACAAGGATATATTTATCCTGGTCTTGGGGATTGTGGAGATAGAATTTTTGGAACAAAATAAATTTTAATTTTAAATCGTGTTGATTTGTTCAACACGATTTTTTTAAAATTTGACAAAAATAAATATGTATGATAAAATTAGTAAAGTTTAAAATTAAAAAATAAAAAGGGAGTGATCAAAATGTTAAAAACTTTAGAGCAAAAAAAATTAAATAAAAATATTTTTGGTTACTTATATTATTATAGAGATTAGAGAGCTACGAAAAAATTTAGTGGCTCTGTTTACATATTCATTTTATTGTAGGGAGCCTCTAATTAGTAAAAAAAGGTAGACTTCTTACAATTTTGTAAGAAGTTTTTTTATTATAATAATTTAAGTAAAAACAGTTTAGAAAAAATTTAGGAGGAAAAAAATGTTTGATTTAGTACAACACCGTAGACCAAAACAAGTAGAAGCAATAGCAATAATAGGAGTGATATTTTTCTTATTGGGATTTCCAATGATAAAAATTCCTAATATGGTTCCACATATTCCAGTTTTAATAAGTATAATTTTCTTATTATTATATGGATCAATAATGAAAATAAAATTTAAGTTAATGCAAAAAAGTATGATAGATGCAGTTAGTACAAGTATGGGAGCAGTATTCTTATTTTTCTTTATAGGAATTTTAGTATCTCTTTTGATGATGTCAGGAGCTATACCAACTTTAATTTTTTATGGATTAGATATAATTTCAACAAAAGTTTTTTATCTTTCAGCTTTTTGTGTTACTGCAATTATAGGAGTATCAATAGGAAGTAGTTTAACAACAGTTGCAACACTTGGAGTTGCACTTATAGGAATGTCTAATGCCTTTGAATTAAATTCTGCTATAACAGCAGGGGCAGTTGTATCGGGAGCATTTTTTGGAGATAAAATGTCGCCACTTTCAGATACAACAAGTATTGCTGCAAGTATTGTTGGAGTAGATTTATTTGAACATATAAAAAATATGATGTATACAACAGTACCAGCTTTTATAATATCTGCAATATTCTTTACAGTATTATCTCCTTGGAAAGAAATGGGAGATGTAGCAGGTGTGATAAAATTTAAAGAAGGAATTTTATCAACAGGTTTAGTTCATCCTTATGCTTTAATTCCATTCGGTTTATTGATACTATTATCAATTTTTAAAGTTCCTGCAATTATGAGTATAATATATACAGGAATAGTTAGTTTGGTAATAACAACTTTCCATAGTAACTATACATTAGGAGAAATAGCAGGGATTTTATTTGGAGGCTTTTCAAAAGCAGGTATTCCAGAAAATATTGCTTCATTGATTAGTCGTGGTGGAATAAATTCAATGTTCTTTACACTGACAATAGTTATTTTAGCTTTGAGTTTAGGAGGACTTTTATTTGGTTTGGGAATAATTCCAACTTTATTAGAAGATATGGCTCATTTATTAAAAACTGCTTCTAGAGCAACTTTCTGTGTTGCTTTCACGGCAGTAGTTGTAAATTTTGTGGTAGGAGAGCAATATTTAAGTATATTATTAGCTGGAAAAACTTTTAAACCAGTTTATGATAAATTAAATTTACATTCAAAAAATTTATCAAGAACTTTGGAGGACTCTGGTACGGTTATAAATCCATTAGTGCCTTGGGGAGTCTGTGGGGCATTTATTTCTAGTATGCTAGGTGTTCCGACTCTAACTTACTTACCTTTTGCTATATTCTGCTATATGAGTTTAATATTAACTTTAATTTTTGGATATACAGGTTTAACTTTAACAAAAAAATAGAAATATTCAATTTTTAGATAGAACATATTTTTTATTGGGGTGTTGGGGCTACGCCCCAACACCAAAAAGGGCGAGCAGAGTGGAAGCTCGTAGCGAGCCAAAAATAAAAATTAAGCATAAAAATTTAAGGCTATTACAAATTTGTAATGGCCCTATTTTTTTTTATTTAATATTCATAATTTTTAAAACTTGATTTTTATATTTTAATCTTTGAACATCCTCATCTTCTTCATTATTTATTTCAATAATAATTTCATCTAAAATTTCCCCCGGTTTATTTTTTAAGATATAAATTCTATCACTTAAAGAAACAGCTTCATCTATATCATGAGTGATTAGTATAGTGGTGAATTTAAATTTTTTTGCAATTTCCATATACCAATTATGTAATTCTATTTTTGTAATGGCATCAAGAGCAGAAAAAGCCTCATCTAAAAGAAAAATATTTTTTTTCATCATATAAGTTCTAATAAGTGCAATTCTTTGCCTCATACCTCCACTTAATTGTTTAGGGTATTTATTTGCATAATCTTCAAGTCCAAATTCTTTTAAAATTTTTAAACTTTCTTCAAAGATATATTTTTTACTGTTGACTTTTTTAATTCTTTTAGGATTTTTATTTTTGGGGTTTGGGGCGACAGCCCCAAGCCTCGCAGAGAAGGGAAACAGTGAGTAGAGCGAACGCAGTTTCCCCTTTTTATTATCTATTATTAAAGGCAACATAATATTTTCTATTATAGTTTTATGCTCAAATAGCAAATCTTTTTGCAACATATATGAAACTTTTCCAACATAATCTTTGCTATCTTCAATTAAAATTTCTCCATCTTGTTTTTTTAAAATTCCTGCAATAAGATTAAAAAGAGTAGATTTTCCAACTCCACTTGTTCCAACAATTGCAACTGTTTCTTCTTTTTTTACGGAGATATTTATGTTTTTTAAAATTTGATTATCTCCAAAAGAATAATTTAGATTTTCTATTTTTAATATATTTTTCATTTTTTATCTCCATAAATAACTTATTTATATCTTACTTTTTTATGGGCAAAAAAGTAAGCAAAAAGCCCTTACGAGCCCAAAATTTCTTTAATCGTAAAAACTCCTAATTCGTTAAGAAAAACTTGCAAACTCGCTACGTTCAAACACGCAAGATTTTTCTAAAACTCATTACAAGTTTTTACTGAGAAATTTTA
>JAGYHM010000052.1 GCA_018457305.1 Fusobacterium sp.
AATTATTTTTCCACCATCTTTAACAGCACCGTATTCTTTCATAACTGCTTCCGCACCTCTTAGTGAATCTTCAGACTGAGAAACAGTTGGTGTAACTATTCCTATATGGAAATTTTCTGTTTTTCTTTCTTCTTTATTCTCTACTGCTACTTTTTCCTCTTTTGCTACCTCTGGTTTAGCTTCTGGTGCATCTGCTGGTGCTTCTTTTTTCCCACAAGCTACAAGCAAACTAGAAATTGCTAAAAGTCCAAATAATATTTTTTTCATTTTCATAAAACTCCTCCTTATAATTTTGTTTATTTTTTTTGATATCTTATGTCTATTTTTTTAAACATAATTTAATGTTATTACCTTAATTATATATCTTTTTTTTAAAAATGTCAAATATTTTATCACTGATTACATAAAATTTTAGCATTTTTTATCTTAATACACTAAAGAAAATGGAGACCGCGTTCGCTCCGCTCACTGTCTCCCCTCTCTGCGAGGCTTGGGTAAGCCCTCTTAGAAATTCTTGCAAACTTGTTTGTTTAGAAGTTCTTAGATGCTTAGCCGTAGGCGGTAGAGTACAAACCCCAAAAATTATTTTTATAAAATTTAATATTTTTTTAGTGTGAGGCGACAGAATTTATACTCGTCAGAGTACACCGTCGCAACCAGCGGGTAAGGCTTTGACCGTGGCGAACCCAAAAAGTCAAATTATAGTTTTCTTAAATAGAAAAAAGAACCTTCTTTAAATGGAAAGGCTCTTTTAATCTAAATGATTTATCTTATTAATTTTTTTCTTTCTTATCATAAGATTGAAAATTATTTTTCTTAATTATAATTGCCAATCTTTTTGCATAAATATTTTTTACTTCCGAATAATTTGCAAGGTGTTTTATAAGCTGTAAAGAATTTTCTCCATTTCTTATTCCTTTTCTTAATTTGTTATAACTTCTATGTCTAGCTAAAGTTAGTATATAATCTTCAACAGAATCTTGAATATTATCATATCTCTTATAGTATTGTCCTTTCCCAACTTTTACTGCTATTTTAGCATCTGTCGTTACAGAACGCATACCAAATAAATTATTTCCTTCCACTGCTAATTTACTTCTACCCCAACCGCTTTCCAAGGCAGATTGTCCTAAAATAAATGATGTAGGTGGAACAACCATATTCACTACTAAATCATTTATTTTTTTTGATTTTATTTTATATTTAGCATACATCTCCTCTAGAAATTTCTTTTCTTTTTCATCAAACGGTTTATTTACTTTTTTTTTGGCTAAAAGCATTTGAGTATAAACTTTTTCTTTTTTTATATCATCTCTTACCTTATCTATTATCGGTACAATACTCTTTATAAAAATTTGCTTTTTAGATTTCCCTTTTTTAAAGTCCTTTGCTTGCTCTATTTTTAAAGTATTTTCTTTATTTGTATTATTATTTGCATATGAACTTATATTCATAACAAAAGAAACACATATAAAAATTCCTATAAGGAATATTTTTCTCATTTCTCTACCTCTCCCTTTTCTAAACTTAATTTTCTTTTAATTTCTAATATATTTTTTAACTTTGCCATTCTACCATAATTTTTAAATTTTTCCAAATTTTCAAAATAAATCCTCTGATATCCCTATAAAAATAACAGTTTATTTCTTTTAATCTTTTAAATTTTATAGATATAATAATTCTGCTCTTTACAAAACAAAAAAAGACGAGTAACTCGTCTTTTTCTGTTTAAAACTCCTATTTTAATCTTCTAATAAAGAAAAATCTAAAATTTTATATTTATTTCTTCCAATTTTTTCTAATATTCCCTTATCTATGTACTCTCCCAAAACTCTTGAAAGAGATGGTCTTGCAACACCAAATTTTTCAGATAAAGATTTTACACTATCTATGCTTATTTGATTTCCCTTATGTTTTTCTCTTATAAATTCGTTAAATTTATCTTTTATCGTTTTATTATTAAGATTGCTCCATATTTTTTTTGATAATAATTGTGCCTTATTTGAAATTTCATTTAAAAAATTCCTCAATATTTTTTTATCTTGAGATAAAAGTTTCAGAAACTCATCACTAGAAATTGAAAAAATTTCAACATCATTTTTTGCTATTAAATCTACTGGGTAAAAATTATTGTCTCCAAATATAAAAGCAGCCGCTAACACATCAGTTTTTTTAAGTTCTTCAATTATTCTTATATTTCCATCTGCTGTTAACATTTCAGTTATTACAGAACCTTTCAGTATAATTTTTATTCCCTCTACTTTATCTCCACGAAAGACTATACTACTTTTATCTTCGTATTTTTTTATATCATATTTTATTTCTGTTAATATTTTCTTAATTTCTTCAGATTTAATTCCATTAAATATAGTAGTTTTTTCTAATATTTCCATCATATTTTTTTCTCCTCTTGATAAGTTAATATATATCTGTTAAAATTTATAATAAACTTTGTTTCCTTTAATCAGAGTTTAATAAATTCTAAACGAGGTGTTTTAATGAAAAAACTTATTATCACTTGCCCAACTTGTACAAAAAAAATGAAAATTTCAAATAAAATGGCAAAGTATAAATGTCCTAGTTGTTCTGCTATTTATAAATTTAATTTAATAAAATTTATTCTAATCAATATTGAAAAATTTTTTATGTCTATAGTTGATTTTATTCTTTTTATTCCAAGAAAAATTCAAAAAAAATATAGAGATACAGTTGCTACTTATAAATATATGAAACAAGTTAGAACCAATATGAAAAACGACCCAAACTGGTCAAATTTTAGAAAGCAACAAGAAGAAGAAAAGAAGTATAAATCTTCTTCAAAAACTGGATTTTTTCAAAATTTAAAGAATAAATTTAAGAAATAATTTTTATTTTTCAACTTGAAAATTTATTTCTAATTTTTCTAAATCGGTTTCTAATTTTCTATATTTTATTCCAGCAGCATCTAGCATTTTCCTAGATGCTATATTTGTATCTGTATTTTCATATTTATTTGACAAATAAACTATTTCTTTTATTCCACTTTGAATTATAGCCTTACTACATTCATTGCAAGGAAAAAGTCCCACATAAATTGTACAATTTTTTAAAGATTTAATGCTATTCAAAATTGCATTTAATTCCGCATGGCAAACATAAGGATATTTTGTTTCTAAAAATTCTCCCTCTCTTTCCCAAGGGAAGTTTTCATCTTCACAGCCCTTTGGAAAGCCATTGTAGCCAACACCAACTATTCTTTTATCTTCGTTCACTATGCAAGCCCCAACTTGTGTACTTGGGTCTTTACTTCTCATAGCAGATAAAATTGCTATTCCCATAAAATAATTATCCCATTTTATATAATTTTTTCTCATAGCTCTCCCTGCCTTTTAAATTTTTTTATTTCTTTTATTCTAACATATTCTATTAGTTAAATAAATAAAAAATCCACCAATAAAAATTGGTGGAAAATTTTA
Source organism: Fusobacterium sp. (assembly GCA_018457305.1). Next base: position 3,456 of record JAGYHM010000052.1, read on the forward strand.
TTTTTTTATTTTAGTTTTCTTCTCCAGAAACAGAATATTTATTTATAAGTTCTTCTTGTTCTCTTTTTTCTGCTTCTTGTTCTATCTTTTTAATAGATAATTTTATTTTTTGAGTTTCTTTGTTTACTTCAACTATTTGAGCCTTAACAACATCTCCAACTTTAAATCTTTCTTTTATATCTTTTATGAAATCTTTAGAAGCAAATTGAGTTGGTATAAATCCATCAATTCCTTTTACTAATTCTATAAATAATCCAAAGTCAGCAACTGTTTTTATAGGTCTTTCAACAGTTATTCCTTCTTTAAATTCATCCATAGCTCTTTCCCAAGGACTTTTTCTTAATGCTTTTACACTAGCTTTCATTTTCTTTTCTGCTACATCTAATTCAGTAATTTTTACTTCAACTTCTTGTCCAATTTCAAATTTAACTGCTTCTTCTCCTATCCAGTTATAGTCTGAACAATGAACGAAAGCATCTACACCTTCTTCTATTTGAACGAACATTCCAAAGTTTTTAACTTCCACTACTTTTCCTTTGAAAACTGTTCCTACTGCAAATTTTGTTTCTGCTTCTTCCCAAGGATTAGCAACTAATTGTTTAATTCCAAGTTTTAATTTTCTTTCAGGAATTTGTAAATCAATTACTCTAACTTTTATTTTTTCTCCTTCTTTTACGAAGTCTGAAACATTAACTCTTTTCTTTGTCCAAGTAAAATCTGATATATGAACAAGTCCTTCTACACCAGGTTTAACTTCAACAAAAGCACCGTAAGCTAAAACTTTTGTTACAGTTACATCTAATTCATCTCCAACTTTTAAATCTTCAATAGTTGTCCAAGGATCTTTTTCTAATTTTTTAACAGATAATTTTATATTTTTCTTTGCTTCATCTAATGAAACGATTACTGCTTTAATTTCATCTCCAGCTTTATAGATATCAGATAATTTATCTAATCTCTTCCAAGAAATTTCAGAAATATGAATAAATCCTCTTAAGTTTCCAATAGCTACTGCTAAACCAAAATCTAAAACATCAACTATTTTACAATCTACAACTTGATCAACTTCAAGAGCAGCAAATTCTTTTTCTTGATTTAATAATCTTATTTCTTTAACTGAATATGTAATTTTCTTTTGTCTTTTATCTCTTGGATCCATTTTAATATCTTTAACTATTACAGGAATTTTTCTTCCTACTGTTTTCTCATCATTTTGAGGGATTTCAGATAGTGAGTTTGGTAAAAATCCTGGGTATAATAAAGCTTGAACTAAGTATCCACCTTTAATTTTTCTAGTGATAGTTCCTTCTAAAACTGTTTTGTTATTAAATGAATCTTCAATTTTATGCCAGTTTTTCTCAATTTCAATTTTCTTTCTTGACGCATTTATAAATTCTTGGTCGTTATCATATTCTTGAAGTCCTGTTATTATTACTTCAACAGTATCTCCAACATTGTATCCTTCTAATTCCTCTGTTTTAACTCTAACTGCTGTTCTTTCTCCCGGTACATCAAGATAAGTGTAGTTCATGTCCATCATATTGATTACACCCTCTACTCTCTTGTCCTGATTTGGTTGGAAGTCCTCCAACATTGCTAAAAATTCTTCATCGTGATTCTCGTTTAAATTAGGCATTCTATGTCCCCCTCTTATTTTTTTTTCTATATTTTTTATTATTACTTCCGGTGTTGACGCTCCAGCTGTTATTCCAACTGTCGCTTTATTTTTTAGAAGAGTTAAATCCAAACCTAACTCATCTTCAATCAAAATTGTATTTTCATTTATTTTAAGTGAAATTTCATATAATTTTTTTGTGTTAGAACTCTTTTTATCTCCAACAATTATCATTAAATCAACTTTTTTTGCTAGATCTTCAACTGCATTTTGTCTAACTGCTGTTGCTCCACATATTTTATCAAAAATTTCAACATTTTTATATATATTTTTAAAATATTTTTTTATTTCTTCAAATTTCTTTTTATTTAAAGTTGTTTGAGTAGAAAGTAAATATTTTTTATCTGATTTTACTTCTATTTTTCTTGCTTCCTCTAAATTCTCAAAAATTTGAATATCTTTTGCAAAAGAAATTATTCCTTTTACTTCTGGGTGATTTTTATCTCCCACAAACAAAATACTATAACCTTCTCTCGTTGCAAATTCTATTTCTTTTCTAATCTTACTTACAAACAAACAAGTTGCATCATATATTTCAACTTTTCTATTTTGTAATTTCTCGTAAACTTTTTTTGAAGTTCCATGTGCTCTTATAACTACTATATCTTTTTCTTTTAACTTATCTTCTTCTTTTAAAAGTTCTTCTTCTGTTACTATATCAAAGCCCTTTTCTTTCATTTCATTCATAACATGAGTATTGTGAACCAGCATTCCTAAAATATATTTTTTCCTATTTTCTTTTTCTAAGGAATCACATATATTTACAGCTTCTAACACACCAAAGCAAAAGCCCATGTGCTTGGCTCTAATAATTTCCATTCACTATTACTCCTCGTTAAACTTTTTAACTTCAATAAGTTCAAGTAATTCTTCAAGCATTTCATCTTCATCAGGACCGTCAACTATAAGTTCTAACTCCCTACCTTCTTCTGCTGCAAGTAACATAAGTCCCATTATACTTTTTCCGTTAACAGTTTCATCTTCAGACTTTACTGTTATTTCAGAATCATATTTTGTTACCAGTTTTACAAATAGTGATGCAGGTCTTGCATGAAGTCCCTTTTTGTTTTTTATTTTTGTTTTTACTGTTTTCATAAAACCCTCCTCCAACACTTAGCATAAAACTTATTCTATATTATAGCAAAAATAAATATCTCTTTACAAGCCTTATTTTGTAATTCTCATATTTTTTTATTTTTTATAATATTTCCCCTCATTTTATATTATACCAAAAAAATGAACTTTTTTATAGTCTTTTTTTAATATTATTTGAATTTTTTAAAAAATTATTGTATAATCAGAATTAAAAAATTTAATTAAAAGTTAAAAAATTATATATTTTATATATTTTGTAATGTTTTTTTATTATTTTTAAGGAGGAAAAAAGTATGAACAACTTATTAGAAAATTTCGGAGTAAACTGTTTTTCTGAAAAAAATTTAAAAAATAGAGTTCCTGACTATATTTTTAAAAAATTTTTAGAAATTAAAGAAGGGAAAGAAGAATTAACAATTGAAGTAGCAGACATAATTGCCAATGCTATAAAATTATGGGCACTAGAAAAGGGAACTACTCATTTTACACATTGGTTTCAGCCACTTACAGAACTTACAGCCGAAAAGCACGAATCTTTTATTGCTATAAATTCTGATGGAAGTAGCATTGCAAAATTTTCTGGAAAAGATTTAATAAAAGGTGAGTCAGATACTTCTTCATTTCCAAATGGTGGACTAAGATCTACTTTTGAAGCAAGAGGATACACTGCTTGGGATATTAGTTCTCCTATGTTTTTAAAGGGTGAAGAAGGAGCAAAAACTTTATATATTCCTACTGCTTTTGTAGGTTATAATGGAGAGGCTCTTGATAAAAAAGTTCCTTTGCTTCGTTCTATAAGTGCACTTAGAAAAGAAGTATTAAAAATGCAAAATATTTTAGGAGATACTAAAACAAAAAATGTAAATGTAACTCTTGGAGTTGAACAAGAATATTTTTTAGTTGATAAAAAATTCTTTTTTAAAAGACAAGATTTAGTTTTATCTGGTAGAACAGTTTTTGGTTGTCTGCCACCAAAGGGACAAGAATTTAATGACCATTATTATGGAACAATAAAAGAAAGAATTGAACTTTTTATGGCTGAATTAGATAATGAACTTTGGAAAGTTGGTATTATGGCAAAAACAAAGCATAACGAAGTTGCTCCAAATCAATTTGAAATTGCCCTAATGTTTAATACTGCAAATGTTTCTGTTGACCAAAATCAAGTTACTATGGATATGATAAAAAAAGTTGCAAACAGGCATGATTTAGTTGCTCTTTTACATGAAAAACCATTTAAGGGAGTTAATGGCTCTGGAAAACATTGCAACTGGTCTTTATCTACTGACACAGGAATAAATTTATACGACCCTGAGACTTTATCAGAAAATAATTTTGGTTTTCTTGTTTACTTAATGGCAATGATAGAAGCCGTTGATAAATATTCTTCTGCTCTTAGAGCGACTACTGCAACATCTGGAAATGACCACAGACTTGGCGGACACGAAGCACCTCCTGCAATTATTTCTGTATTCATAGGGGAGCAATTAGAAAATATTTTAGCAAATATTGAAAATATAAATTTTGATGGAGCTTCATCTTCAACAAACGAAATTGAAGTAAACTTTAATATTTCAAAAATTCCTAAAGATATTTCTGATAGAAATAGAACTTCCCCTATGGCATTTACAGGAAATAAATTTGAATTTAGAATGCCTGGCTCTAGTGCCTCTCCTGCAACTCCAACTTTTGTTATAAATACTATTGTTGCAGATGTATTAAGAGAGTATCACTCACAACTTGAAAAATATTTAAAAAAATCTTCTCTAAAAGAGGCAGTTATAAAACTTGTAAAAACTCAATATAAAAAACATCACAAAATTGTTTTTAATGGAAATGGTTATGAAGAAAAATGGATTAAAGAAGCTAAAAAAAGAAAATTACCTAATTTAAAGAATACTGTTGAAGGCTTACCTACTTTAATAGAAGAAGATATAGTTCAACTTTTTGAAAGAAATAATGTCTTATCTAAAAATGAATCTTTATCAAGATT
>JAGYHM010000053.1 GCA_018457305.1 Fusobacterium sp.
CAGAAGCTAAAAAAGTTGTAATCCATGCAAAAGATAAGAAACCTGTAACAAACATAGCAAGTAACTTACCAGGAACAACAGATGTAACAACACCAGCAGTAACAGAAGTATCAAGAACTAAACCTACAAATGTTGATGCAATTAAAAATAATGCAGCAACAGTAGATGATGTATTAAATGCAGGATGGAACTTAGAAGGTAATGATACAGCAGTAGACTTTGTAAAAGCATACGACACTGTAAACTTCAAAGATGGTTTAGGAACAAAAGCAAGAGTAGAAACAGATGCTAAAAATGAAGTAAACAAAGTATTCTATGATGTAGCAGTAGATAATGAAACTACAAAATTAGTTGGAAGTAAAGATGGTAAAGATTATGTTCAATTAGCTAATGGAAGTTGGGCAGAATATGATAAAGCTACTGGGCAACCAAAAGTAAATGGAGCCACATTAACAGAGGCACCAACAGATGTAAAAGTAGTAGCAGCAAAAGCAGCAAAATCTACAGTAGTAACAGCAGGAGATGGAGTAACTGTAACACCAACTGCAGCAACAGCAACTGAACCAGCTAAATATAAAGTAGCAGCAAAAGTAGATGGAAAAACAATTAAGGTTAATAATAATGGTCAATTAGAAGCAGTAGCATCTAAAGAAACAAATATAACTTTAAATGAAAAAGAAACTACTTTAGGTGAAAATTACAATACAGATGGAAATTTACTAGGTAAGGCTACAAAAGATGCGAATGGAATAGAAACAGTTAATATTAAACTAAATGATAAAGTTACTTTAGGAAAAGATGGAAATCAAGTGGTAGTTGATGGAACTTCTGGAACAGTTAAAGTTGGAAAAGGTGATAAACAAGTTACAGTTAATGGAAAAGAAGGAACAGTAACAGGATTAACTAATAAAACTTGGGAAGTTGGAAAAACTAAACCAGTATCTGGTAGAGCAGCAACAGAAGATCAATTAAAAGTACTAGATAATGAGCTTGCAAAAGTTTCAACAGAAGCAGCTAAAAAATCAACAGAAACTGTTAGTGAAGGAGAAGGTATTAAAGTAACACAAACACCTGAAGATAAAAAACAAGGAGCTAATTACGAAGTTTCTCTAGCAGATAAAGGAATTAAAGAAAAACATATTGATCCAGATTTCTTAAAACTATTGAAGAAAAAATCTATAGAACTTAGTAAAGTAGTAAAAGGATCAGAGTTTGCTCAGTTTGAACCTGCAAAACCAAGAACAGATGGTACAGATGGTATGGAGTATGTACTTAATATTGATAAAGATGAGCTAGCTAAACAATTAGTAACTCCTGAATCAAAAGGTACTTTAGAAGATGGATTAGACTTAACTTATAAAGCAAATGGTAAAGATGCTAAACAAACTTCATTGAAAGATGGATTAGACTTTACAAATGGTGAATATACAAAAGCAACAGTAGGACCAAATGGAAAAGTTGTTATTGATGTAGATAAAGCTAAACTAGGAAAACTAGGAGTTAGTCCATTTGAAAAAGTTTATGATAAGGATGGAAATCCAACAGATGAAATTAGAGCAAAAGGTGATAAACCTCAAAGAGTAACTAATATCGCAGCAGGAGAAAAAGATACAGATGCAGTAAATGTTTCTCAATTGAATCAAGTTAAAGGCGATGTTAATGGTCTTAAAAATGAAATTGGTGGCTTAAAAGGAGGACTTGCAAATGCAGCAGCAATGTCAACACTAGAATTCTTAGAAATAGGTATAAACCAAGCAACAATAGGAGCAGCAGTTGGAACTTATAGAGGAAATCAAGCGGTTGCAGTAGGTATGCAAGCAGCACCAAGTCAAAACACAAGAGTTCATGCTAAAGTATCAGTAAATCCAGATAAAGGACATGAAAATACAATGGCAGGAGTAGGAGCTTCTTGGAGATTTAACTGGAAATAATATGTAATTAAATAATATTTAATTATTAAATTATTCATAAAAATTTCTCAAAAGATTAAGAGTATTTCAAAATTTTGAAATACTCTTTTTCTATTTCTATATTAAAATTTAATTTTTTATTTAGAAAAAAATAATTTTTTGGTTAGCTCATTCCTGATACTCTCTTTAATAAAAATTATAAAATTTTATAAAAATATTTTATGGGGGTTTGGGGGCTTCGCCCCCATAAGAGTGGGCGACAGGAAACAAAGTTTCCGTAGTCGCCCCTTTTAAAAAAAAACTAATTAAAAAGATAAAAGATTTTATAAAAGTATGATAGAATATAATATATATTTTTTAAAAATATAAAATATGAGAGGAAATGATTTATGTATAATAACGAAAGTAATAGAGAAAAAATAAATATTTTAGATTTATCGCAAAAAGAACTTACAGAGTTTTTAGTAGAAAATGGAATGAAAAAATTTTATGGGAAAGAAATTTTTATATGGCTACATAAAAAAATTGTAAGAAATTTTGATGATATGACAAATATTTCTTTGAAAGATAGAGAAATATTGAAAGAAAAAACATATATTCCCTTTTTTAATTTACTAAAACATCAAGTGTCAAAAATTGATAAGACAGAGAAGTTTTTATTTGAACTAGAAGATGGTGGAACAATAGAAACAGTTTTATTAAGGCATAAAGATAAGAAAAATAAAGAAATTAGAAATACTTTATGTGTTTCATCACAGGTTGGTTGTGCAATAAAATGTAGTTTTTGTGCAACTGGTCAAGATGGCTTTATGAAAAATTTATCTGTGAGTGAAATTATAAATCAAATTTATACTGTTAATAGAAGACTAATGAAAAAAGACGAGAGCATAAATAATTTAGTTTTTATGGGAATGGGAGAGCCTTTAATGAATTTAGATAATTTAACTAAGGCACTTAATATTTTATCTAGTGATAACGGTGTAAATATTTCAAAAAGAAGAATTACAGTTTCAACATCTGGAATTGTACCGGGAATAGAAAGATTTTTAATGGATAAGACACCAATAGAACTGGCTGTTTCCTTGCATAGTGCAATCAATGAAAAAAGAGATGAGATAGTACCTATAAATAAAAATTTTCCTTTGGAAGATTTAATGACGGTTTTGGTTGAATATCAAAAGCAAACAAAAAGAAGAATTACTTTTGAGTATATCTTAATTGATAATTTTAATGTTTCAGAAAATGATGCCAATGCTTTGGCTGATTATGTTCATAATTTTGATCATATAGTAAATTTGATACCTTATAATGAGGTGGAAAATGCACCACATACAAGGCCTAGTAAGAAAAAAATAGAAAAATTTTATAATTACCTGAAAAATGTTAGAAGAGTTAATGTTACTTTAAGACAAGAAAAGGGTAGTGATATTGATGGAGCTTGTGGGCAATTAAGACAAAAGAATAAACATTAAATAAAAAAAGAAATAAATTATTTTTATTCTTGCTTTTTCAAAAGACGAAAAAGTAACAAAAAGTCTCTTTGAGCTCAAAATTTCTTTAATCGTAAAACCTCTAATTCGTTAAGGAAAACTTGTAAACTCACTTCGTTCAGACACGCAAGCTTTTCCTAAAACTCATTACAAGTTTTTACTGAGAAATTTTAAAGGCTCATTAGAAATAAAGAATGTGAGGCGACAGAATTTACACTCGGCAGAGTGTGCCGTGTCGCACCACGAGCCAGTGCCAAAGGCACGCAGGCGAGCAAAAATAAAAAGAGCAATTAGTTAAAGTGTGAGGCGACGACACCCTCGTCGCATATCCGAGCCAGTGAGCGATAGCGAACGCTGGCGAGCAAATAAAAACAAATTAGTTTAAGGAGTTAGCAATGAAAAAATTACTAAAAATTATTTTTATTTTATTTTCTACTTTGGCTTTGTTAGGAGCTATTGTAGTTTTTGGAATACTTTTAAAATTTAGAATGGAAATTAAAGATTTACAGCATTTAGTTGAGGATTATAAACCAGCAACTGCCACAACTATTTACGATAGAAATAATAGAGTAATTGATGTTTTTTATACTGAATCAAGAGATATAGTAGGAATAGAAAAAATTCCAAAACATTTACAAAATGCTTTTCTATCAATAGAAGATAAACAATTTTATGAGCATAATGGAATACATATAAAAAGATTTTTAGGAGCTATGCTTGTAAATTTAAAGAGAGGTAGACTAAGTCAAGGTGGAAGTTCTATTACACAGCAATTAGCTAAAAATGCCTTTTTATCATCTGAAAGAAAAATTTCAAGAAAAATAAAAGAGCTTATAATTGCCTTTGAAATTGAAAGAACTTATACAAAAGATGAAATTTTAGAAAAATACTTAAATGAAATATATTTTGGAGGAGGCTCTTACGGAGTTAGTGCAGCAGCAAAAAACTTTTTTAAAAAAGATGTGAGTGAATTAAATTTAGCAGAATCAGCTTTGCTAGCAGGAATACCAAACAGACCTACAAAATATAATCCTGTTAGACATCTTGACAATGCTCTTTCAAGACAAAGAATTATACTAAGAGAGATGCACAAAGATGGTAAAATAAGTGATGAAGAATATGAAAATGCTTTAAATTATAAATTTATTGTTGAAAAAACAGATGAAGAAGATGAAGAAAAATCTAAAAATAAAAAAGATAAGGTTATAGATGAAACAAATACAAAAAATTTATCAATTATTTATAGAAGAGATAGGTCAAAATTTTATACAAATCCAGAAATAACAGAAATTGTAGAAGAAGAACTGGAAAAATTATATTCGGAAGAAAGAGTTTACACAGGAGGATTAAAAGTTTATACAACTTTTGATTTAGATTATCAAAAAGTTGCAAAAGAAGTTTTTAATAAGTATAGTTTCTTTAAAAATAAAGGTGTAAATGGAGCTATGGTAACTATTGATCCATTTACTGGAGCCATAGTATCTATGATTGGTGGAAAGCACTTTAGAGCTAAACATTTTAACAGAGCGACTATGGCAAAAAGACAAGTTGGTTCATCATTCAAGCCATTTTTATATTTAACGGCTTTATCTTATGGTTTAGAACCGTACTCAGTCATAACAGATAGCTTTATTTCTTATGGTAAATGGGAACCTAAAAACTATGCTGGGACTTACTCTGGAAATACAACTTTAGTTAATGCAATGAATTTATCTATAAATATTCCTGCAATAAAAACTTTAGATAAAATTGGAGTAAAAAACTTTAAAGAAGAAACAGAAAATTTAAAATACACTGGCGAAATTCAAAATCTTACTGCTGCACTTGGGTCAATGGAAGCGACGCCACTTAATTTAGCAGTAGACTATTCAATTTTTGTGAATGGTGGAAATTTAATAGAGCCTAATATTATTAGAGAAATTAAAGATGAGAAAGATATTTTAATTTATGTATCAGAAATAAAAAGTGAAAATATTTATGATAGTGTTGATACAAGTGCAATAACTGCTATTTTAAAAACAGTTGTAAATAATGGTACAGCCAAAAAAGCAAAAGTTTATGATAAAAATGGTAAGCAGATAGATCAAGGTGGGAAAACAGGAACAACTAATGAAAATAGAACGGTATGGTTTGCAGGTATAACTCCAGATTATGTTACGATATGTTATATAGGAAAAGATAATAACAAGCCAATGTATGGTAAAATAACGGGTGGTGGAACTGTTGCACCTCTGTGGGCAAGATATTATCAAACTCTTATAAATAGAGATTTATATACTCCAACTAATTTTAAATATTTAGAAAACCATTTAGAAACAGGAGATTTAGTAAAAGAAAATTTAGATAGATTTACTGGCTTGATAGATGGAGATAATAGTCGTGAAATGTTAGTTAGAAAAGGAAGAATACAAGTTGAAAGGGCAGATAAGTATAAATATGGTGTGGCATCTCTATTTGGTTTAGAAGAAAAAGCATACGGAGGAGCAAATTTAAGTAATTTTACTCCGAGTAGTACAGACGAAACTTATGAAACTGATGAAATAGAAGTTGTAGGTACACCAGCAACTACAACAAGAACTAAACAGCAAGTAATTACTCCAACAGTTAAAAATATTCCGAGTACTTCAGCTAATACTAAAACGAATATAAATAATAGTACTAATAATTCAGATGAAGGTTTGATAGATAGATTATTGGGAGAATAAAAAGGAGCTTAAGCTCCTTTTTATTTTATAAATGAAAAATTATAATTTAAGATACTAACAACATGGTAGTTATAAGTTGTATAGATTTTAATTTTCAAAATTTATTTTTTATTTTGAATAAAGTTTTTTAATTCTTCAACTTTATTACATTGTTCCCAAGGAAGTTCAATATCAGTTCTTCCGATATGTCCGAAAGCTGCTAAATCTTGGTATAAAAATTTCCCACTTCTAAGCTCAAGAGATTTTTCTATTCCTCTTGGACTTAAATCAAAAATATTTTGTACAGCCTCTGCTAGTTTTTCTTCATCAACTTTTCCTGTTCCAAAAGTATCAACCTTAATTGAAATTGGATGAATAACTCCAATAGCATAAGAAAGTTGAATTTCACATTTTTCTGCTAAGTTAGCTGCAACAATATTTTTAGCAACCCATCTTGCAGCATAGGCAGCAGATCTATCAACTTTTGAAGGATCTTTTCCAGAGAAAGCTCCTCCTCCGTGTCTAAAATATCCACCGTAAGTATCAACAATTATTTTTCTTCCAGTGAGTCCCGTATCTCCGTGAGGACCACCAACAACAAATCTTCCAGTTGGGTTAATATAATATTTTATATTTTCAGTTTCTAAATTATATTTTTCTAAAATTGGTTTAACAACTTTTCCTATAATAGTTTGCTTAATTTCTTCATTAGTTACATATTCTTCGTGTTGTACTGAAACAACAATAGAGTCAACATGGTCAATATTTCCATTTTCATCGTAGGCTAATGTAACTTGTGATTTTGCATCAGGTCTTGCCCAATGAATTTCTTTTTTTCTTGTCATTACAGTTAATTTTGCTAAAATTTCTCTAGCTAAAACTAAAGCAAGAGGCATAAGCTCAGGCGTTTCTTTTACGGCTCCCCCAAACATTATTCCTTGGTCTCCTGCTCCACCAATATCTACTCCCATAGCAATATCAGCAGATTGAGAGTGAATTGCATTTAAAACGCCACAGTCAGAGTCAAAGCCCATTCCTTGTTTATAACCAATTTCATCAATTTTTTTTCTAACGATATCTTGGATGTCTATATAAGTTGAAGTTGTAATTTCTCCTCCGACAACAACTTGCCCAGTTGTACAAAAAACTTCACAGGCAACTCTTGAATTTGGATCGTCTTTTAAACAAGCATCTAAAACTGCATCAGAAATTTGATCAGATATTTTATCTGGATGTCCGGGAGACACAAATTCAGATGTAAAATATGTAAATTTTTTCATTTTTTCCTCCTAAATAATTTAAAATAAATAAAAAACCTTTTCACCCACGTCCTAACGGACTGGAGGGGACTCTATGGGAGCTCTGCTCCCAAAACCCACAAAAATTAAATTCAAAATAAATAAAAAACCCTTCTACTCAATAATGAATAGAAAGGAATAAAATTTTAAAATTCTTTTTCTTATTATCCTTCTATCCATCTAAGCAGGAATTAGCACCACACTGAATGTAGGTTGCTGAGATATCAACGGGCCTGTCCCTCAATCTCTCTCGATGGCTATAAACAAGATTAACATTTATTATTTAATTTGTCAATAATAAAATTTATTATTTTGAATTGGGCTCGCCCGAGCTTAAGCTCTGCTCGCCTTTATGCGATGCTGGGGCGTCGCCTCCCCTTAAAAAATAATTTTAAATATTTTTATTTATGTGATTTTTTATATTCTATCAAGGCTTTTTCTAAAACTATCATAGCCTTTTCAATATCTTCTTCTGAAACACAGAATGAAAATCTAACTTCATCTTTACCTAAATCTTCTGATTTATAGAAACCAGCACCTGGTGCTAATAGAATAGTTGAGTTATCATAAGAAAAATCAGTTAATACCCATTTACAAAAATCTTCTGAGCTTTCAATTGGAAGTTTTGCAAAAGCATAAATTGCCCCCTTTGGTACAGAACAAGTTACACCTTCTCCTTGTGCTACTTGTTCTGTTGATCCACTTTCTGTAATTTGGTC
>JAGYHM010000054.1 GCA_018457305.1 Fusobacterium sp.
TAGAAACAACTCCAGCACTTGTTGTTGATAATAAAGTAGTGAGTCATGGAAAAGTTTTAACTGTTGATGAATGTTTAGAAATTTTAAAAAATAGATAAAAGAAAAGATAGAGAAAAAAGATAAAAAATAAATATATTTGACAAGTAAGAAAGAATATTATATAATGATTAAAATTACAATCCTTTTAAGGGGAGTCCAGAGAGGCTAACAAGGGTATATAATATAAAATAAATTTTATTACTTAATTTTTATTTAAGTATAAGATTATTTATTTTTTGTGTATATAATACCTGAAGCCTAGAGTTTCAGGTTTTTTATTTAAAAAATACAGTTTAAGAAAAGAGGTTAAAATGAAAATACTTTTAGATGAAGTTGGAATAAGAAAATCAATGACAAGAATTTGTTATGAGATTATTGAAAGGAATAAAGATTTAGATAATTTAGTATTTGTTGGAATAAAAAGTCGTGGAGATATACTAGCAGAAAGAATGAGAAAAAAAATTAAAGAATTAGAAAACATATTTATACCTCTTGAAATTTTAGATATTACATATTATAGAGATGATAGAGATAAAAAGAGTGAAGATGTTGATATTAAAGAAAAAGAATTTGAAATTAATTTAACGGGAAAAACAGTAATAATAATTGATGATGTTCTTTACACGGGAAGGACAATAAGAGCAGCCTTAGATGCTATTCTTAGAGATTCAAGACCAGCAAAAATTCAACTGGCTTGTTTAATAGATAGAGGACATAGAGAATTACCAATAAGAGCAGACTTTATAGGAAAGAATATTCCTACATCAAAAGATGAAAATGTTGAAGTTCATTTAAAAGAACTTGATGGAATTGATGACGTAGAAATAATATAAATTTTAAAATTTAATTGAAATTTATACTTTGCTATTTAGAAGATGCTTATTATTTTAATTTTATTTCTCCTAAGTAGTTAAGTAAATAACTATTTAGGAGATTTTTTTATGAAAAAAAAGATTAAAAACTTATTAAAAATGGAAGATTTAACGAATGATGAAATTTTAAATTTAATTAAGAGAGCATTAGAATTAAAAAATGGAGCAGAAAATAAAAAAAATAGAAATATTTTTGTAGTAAATTTATTTTTTGAAAATTCAACAAGAACTAAAAAAAGTTTTGAAATTGCAGAATTAAAATTAGCCTTAAATAAAATTGATTTTGAAGTCTCAACTTCGTCAGTACAAAAGGGGGAAACTTTTTATGATACTTGTAAAACATTAGAAATGATAGGAGTTAATATTTTAGTAGTAAGACATAATCAAAATAAATATTATAAAGAACTTGAAAAATTAGAAATTCCTATAATAAATGCTGGAGATGGAAGTGGAGAACATCCTTCCCAATGTTTATTAGATTTGATGACTATATATGAAAATTTTGGAAAATTTAAAAATTTAGAAGTTATTATAGCTGGAGATATAAAAAATTCAAGAGTTGCAAGAAGTAATAAGGGAGCTCTTACAAGACTTGGAGCAAAAGTTAGTTTTGTAGCTCCAGAAATTTGGCAAGATAAAAGTTTAGGAGAATTTAAAAATTTAGATGAGGTTATTGATAAAGTTGATGTCTGTATGCTTTTAAGAGTTCAACATGAAAGACATGAAACAGAAGAAAAAAATAATTTTTTAAAAGAAGAATACCATAAAAATTATGGATTAACAGAGCAGAGATATAAAAAATTAAAAGAGGATTCCATTATTATGCATCCTGCACCAGTAAATAGAAACATTGAAATTGCAGACAGTTTGGTGGAAAGTAAAAAATCAAAAATTTTTGAGCAAATGAAAAATGGAATGTTTATGAGGCAAGCTATTTTAGAATATATCATAGAAAAAAATAATTTATAAAAAGAGAGGGAAACAGCGTTCACTACACTCTACTTACACCGCTTTCAGCTAAGCATCTAAGAGTTTCTAAATGAACAAGTTCATCAAGAAACTCTAAGAACTGTCTTCCCACTCTGCGAGGCTTGGGGCTGTCGCCCCCACCCCCAAAAAGATATACTTTGTTTGAAAAAATAAAAAAATATAATAAAAAATAAAAGGGAGGGACTATGCTTTTAAAAAATTGTAAAATTTTAAAAAATGGAGAATTAGAAAAAGTTGATATTTTATTAGAAAAAAATAAAATTAAAAAAATTTCTGAAAAAATAGAGGAAAAAGAATTAGAAAATAAAAAAATAAAAATTATAGATGTGGAAGAAAAATTTGTTTCAGCAGGCTTTATAGATGTGCATGTGCATTGGAGAGAACCAGGATTTTCGCATAAAGAGACTATTTACTCTGCTTCAAGAGCAGCAGCAAGAGGAGGATTTACAACTGTGATGACTATGCCTAACTTAAAACCTGTTCCAGATAGTAAAGAAAATTTAAATAAACAGTTAGAAATAATAAAAAAAGATTCTGTGATTAGAGCAATTCCTTATGGAGCAATCACAAAAGAAGAACACGGAAAAGACTTAACAGATATGGAAGGAATGGCAAAAGATATTTTTGCTTTTTCAGATGATGGAAGAGGAGTACAAGATGCGAATGTAATGTATGAGGCAATGCTTGTTGCTTCCAAATTAAATAAACCTATAATTGCCCATTGTGAAGATAATTCTTTGGTAAGAGGTGGCTCAATGCACGAGGGAATTAAAAATAAAGAATTAGGAGTGAAAGGAATTTTATCTGTCAGCGAATCTGTACAAGTTGCAAGAGATATTCTTCTAGCAGAAGCTGCAAATTGTCATTACCATGTTTGTCATATTTCAGCAAAAGAATCTGTAAGAGCAGTAAGAGAAGGAAAGAAAAATAATATTAAAGTTACTTGTGAAGTGACACCACATCATTTATTAAGTTCTGAATTAGATATAAAAGAAAATTCTGGATTTTGGAAAATGAATCCACCACTTAGAGGAGAAGATGACAGAAAAGCCTTAATAGAAGGAATTTTAGATGGAACTATAGATATTATAGCAACAGATCATGCTCCACATAGAGAAGAAGAGAAAAATTTAGAAATTGAAAAAGCATATTTTGGAATAGTTGGATCTGAAACTGCTTTCTCTCAACTTTATACAAAATTTGTAAAAACTAAAATATTTACACTAGAT
Organism: Fusobacterium sp.; assembly: GCA_018457305.1. The sequence continues at coordinate 3,131 of JAGYHM010000054.1, forward strand.
TTATTAGTAAAACTTATGACAGAGAATGTAGCAAAAATTTTTAACCTAGATTACGGTAAATTAGAAGAAAATAAGTTAGCTGACTTAGTTGTAATAAATTTAGAAAAAGAAATTATTATAGATAGAGAAAAATTTATAAGCAAAGGGAGAAATACTCCTTATCATGGAGAAAAAATAAATGGGATTCCAATTCTAACTATATGTGATGGAAAAATTGTTTATCAAGATAAAGAAGAAATAAAAATAAATTAAAAATATAAAGGAGGAACTAATGTTTAACAAAAAATTAGTTTTAGAAGATGGAACAGTATTAGAAGGAAATTTTTTTGGAGCAGAAAAAGATTTCGTAGGTGAATTAACTTTTGATATTTCTATGTTTGGTCAAGAAAAAATTTTAGCAGATGAAAAAGTAAAAAGTAAAGCAGTAAATTTTTCTTACCCATTAGTAGGAAATTATGGGGTAAGCAAAGAAGATTTTGAAAAATTAAATTTGAAGGCAGAAGCAATAGTAGTAAAAGAACTTTGTGAGAAAGCATCAAATTTTCAAAATGATTATTCTTTTGAAGACTTACTTAAAAAAAATAATATTGTAGGGATACAAGGTATTGATACAAGATATATAACAAAAAAAATTAGAAAAGTTAGAGAAGAAAATAAAAAATTATATGGAGCAATAGTAGATATAAATAAAAATAATGAGGAAATTTTAAAAGAAATTTTAAAAATTAAGGAGGCTAATAATGGCTAAGAGACAAGATATAAAAACAATTTTAGTTATAGGTTCAGGACCAATAATAATAGGTCAGGCAGCAGAATTTGATTATGCAGGAACTCAGGCTTGTTTATCTTTAAAAGAAGAAGGATATAAAGTAATTTTAGTAAATTCTAATCCTGCAACGATAATGACAGATACAGAGATAGCAGATAAAATTTATATAGAACCCTTAAATTTGGAATTTTTAACAAGAATAATTAGAAAAGAAAAACCAGATGCTTTGCTTCCAACATTGGGGGGACAAGTTGGACTAAATTTAGCAGTGGAATTATATGAGAGTGGAATTTTAGAAGAATGTGGAGTTGAAATTTTAGGAACAAAATTAAATTCTATAAAGCAAGCAGAAGACAGAGAATTATTTAGAGATTTAATGAATGAATTAAATGAGTCAGTCCCAGAATCGGATATAATTCATTCAGTTGAAGAAGCAAAGAAATTTGTTGAGGAGATAGGTTATCCAGTAATAATAAGACCTGCTTATACTATGGGAGGAACAGGGGGAGGAATTTGTAATAACTTTGAAGAGTTAAAAGAAATTGTGAGCAATGGTTTAACTTATTCGCCAGTTAGACAGTGCTTAATAGAAAAATCAATAGCAGGTTATAAAGAAATTGAATACGAGGTAATAAGAGATAGCAGCGATAAGGCTATGGTTGTATGTAATATGGAAAATGTTGACCCTGTTGGAATACACACAGGGGATTCAGTTGTAGTTGCACCAACTCAAACTTTAACTAGTGAAGAATGTGAAATGTTAAAAAATATTTCTTTAAAAATAATTAGAGCTTTAAAAATTGAAGGTGGTTGCAATGTTCAAATAGCATTAGATCCAAATTCTCTAAGATATTATATTATTGAAGTAAATCCAAGAGTTTCTCGTTCATCAGCTCTTGCTTCAAAGGCAACAGGTTTTCCAATAGCAAGAATTGCTTCAAAAATTGCAGTGGGAATGAATTTAGATGAAATAATTAGTCCTATCACAAAAGTTCCTTATGGACATACTGGGATAAGTGTTGATTATGTTGTAAGTAAAATTGCAAGATTTCCATTTGATAAATTTGTAGATGGAGATAGAAGTTTAGGAACACAAATGAAGGCAACAGGAGAAGTGATGTCAATAGGCAGAACTTTTGAAGAATCTTTATTAAAAGGTATTCGTTCACTTGAATATGGAGTTCATCATTTAGGTTTACCTAATGGAGATAAATTTAGTTTAGATAAGATTATGAAAAAAATAGAAATTGCAAGTGATGAGAGATTATTTTTTATAGGAGAGGCATTAAGAAGGGATATTACAGTAGAAAAAATTTATGAAATAACTAAGATAGATTTATTTTTCTTAAATAAAATGAAAAATATAATAGATTTAGAACATTGCTTAAAAAAAAATAAAGGGAATATAAGTTTATTAAAAAAAGTTAAAACTTATGGTTTTTCGGATAAAATAATTGCTCATAGATGGGAAATGGAAGAAAGAGAAATTTATGAATTAAGACAAAAAAATAAAATTAAACCAGTTTATAAAGTAGTAGATACTTGTGCAGGTCTATATGATTCTGATATTCCATACTTATATTCAACTTATGAATTTGAAAATGAATCTATAAGAAGTGATAAAGAAAAAATCGTTGTGCTTGGTTCAGGACCAATAAGAATAGGACAGGGAATAGAATTTGATTATGCAACTGTTCATGCAATACTTGCAATAAAAAAAATGGGATACGAAGCAATAATTATAAATAATAATCCTGAAACAGTTTCAACAGATTATACAATTTCAGATAAATTATATTTTGAACCTTTAACAGAAGAAGATGTAATGGAAATTTTAGATTTTGAAAAACCTTTGGGAGTTGTAGTTCAATTCGGAGGACAAACAGCAATAAATTTAGCAGATAAAATTTCAAAAAGAGGAATAAAAATTTTGGGAAGTTCTTTAGAGAGTATAGATACTGCAGAAAATAGAGATAAGTTTGAAAAATTATTATCAGATTTAAAAATACCTCAGCCTTTAGGGAAAACAGCATTCAATCCGGAAGTAGCATTAAAAAATGCGAATGAAATTGGCTATCCAGTTCTTGTGAGACCATCTTATGTTTTAGGTGGAAGAGCAATGGAAATAGTCTATAACGATGAAGACTTGAAAAAATATATGGAAACAGCAGTAAAAATAAATCCAGAATATCCAGTTTTAATAGATAGATACTTACTTGGAAAAGAAATAGAAGTTGATGCGATATCAGACGGAGAAAACACTTTAATTCCAGGAATTATGGAACATATAGAAAGAGCAGGAGTACACAGTGGAGATTCAATAGCAATTTATCCTCCACAAACTTTATCAAAAGATGAAATAAAAAAAATAATAGATTATACAAAGAAATTAACAAAAGGATTAAAAGTAAAAGGTTTAATAAATATACAATATATAGTGAGCAATGGAGAAATTTATGTACTTGAAGTAAATCCAAGAGCCTCAAGAACGGTTCCGTTTTTAAGTAAAGTAACAAAAGTTTCTATACCTAATATTGCAATGCAATGTATCTTAGGAAAAACTTTAAAAGAATTAGACTTAGATAAAGATATGATAGAGTTTAACAAAGAAATTTCAGTAAAAGTTCCAGTATTTAGTTTTCAAAAATTAAAAAATGTAGAGACTGCACTAGGTCCTGAAATGAAATCTACTGGTGAAGTAATGGGAACAGATATGAATTTAGAAAAAGCCTTATATAAAGGTTTAACTGCAGCTGGAATTAAAATTAAAGATTATGGAAAAGTTTTATTTACAATAGATAATAAAAATAAAGAAGAAGCTTTAAATATGGCAAAAAGATTTTATGAAATAGGTTATGAAATTTTAGCAACGGAAGGAACGGCTAAATATTTTATAGAAAATAATATTGAGGTAAAAGTTGTTGGAAAAATAAATAAATCAGAATATTCTGTTTTAGATGCTATCTCAAGTAGAGAAGTTGATATAGTTGTAAATACGACGACAAAAGGAAAAATTAGTGAAAAAGATGGATTTAAAATTAGAAGAAAATCAATAGAGAATGGAATAATTTGTTTTACATCATTAGATACAGCAAATGCTCTTTTAAAAGTTATAGAATCAAGAAATTTTAAAATAAAAACTATATAAGCAAATGGGAAACTGCGATTTGCTTTGCAAACCTGTTTCCCCTCTCTGCGACGCTTGGGGCTTTCTTAGTTTTTCTTAACGAACTTTGTTCGTTTAGAAAATCTTAGATGCTTAACGAAGTGGTAGAGTACGCCCCAAACCCCATTATAATAACAAATTAAAAACTTTTGTATTAGGGAGGTGGGGCGTCAGCCCCGCCCTAAAGGGCGAGCAGAGCTTTGCTCGTAGCGAGCCAAGAAATAAAAATAAATAAGGAGTTTAAAAAGATGAAAAGAGAAGTAATTATTGCCTTAGATTTTCCGACAATAGAGAAAACTTTAAATTTTTTAGATAAATTTGGAGAAGAAAAATTATTTGTAAAAGTTGGTATGGAACTTTATTTACAAAATGGAATTAAAGTTATTGAAGAAATAAAAAAAAGAGGTCATAAAATATTTTTAGATTTAAAATTACATGATATTCCAAACACAGTTTATTCAGCAACTAAAGGATTAGTAAAATTTGATATAGATATTTTAACAGTTCATGCAAGTGGTGGCTCTGAAATGTTAAAAGCTAGTAAAAAAGCAGTTGAAGAAACGGAAGCAAAAACTAAAATTATAGCTATAACTCAACTTACTTCAACAAGTGAAGATAATATGAGAAAAGAGCAAAATATTCAAACAAGCATAGAAGAATCTGTTTTGAATTATGCAAAACTTTCAAAAGAAAGTGGAGTTGATGGAGTTGTTTCTTCAGTTTGGGAAACAAAAAAAATTAGAGAACAAAGTGGAGAAAATTTTATAATAATAAATCCAGGAATTAGATTAAAAGAAGATTCAAAAGGAGATCAAAAAAGAGTTGCAAATCCAATTGAAGCAAAAAATAATGGAGCAACTTATATAGTAGTAGGTCGTTCTATAACAAAAAATT